>JAYTUR010000367.1:0-7578 GCA_043744475.1 Saprospiraceae bacterium
TGCATATAAAGCCGTGCGAGCAAGGGGCATCCAATTTTCCCAACAGTTCAATCCCCCGACTGTAAAAGCTTCGAGTTCATGTACTTTTAACCCGTTGCCATCGCCAAAACTCCATGCCAATCTTTCTTCATAAGTTGGCATTAATTTTCGATGCACAGATTGTATAATGCCTTGATTATCAATATAAACCAAACTACAATACACACTATGCCCTGCACGGTCGCTTGCCCTTTCAGCACAACCGATATAGACGGCAATGCGGTATTGTTTCGCTAAAACGCACAGACTTTCTAAATCACCGTTTTCAATATTAACGGCTTCTTTAAGGTAGTGCGCAAAAATCTCTTTTTGAATCGGTGAATTAAAACGGGCCCCCTCAGTCAATTCAAGCCAAAAGGGGTAACCGGGCAGCAAGGTTTCGCCAAAACAAACTAATTGGGCTTTTTGGGTTGCTGCTTCCTGCATGGCTTCCGCTATTTTTGCCAAAGTTGCTTTTTTATTGAGCCAAACAGGTGCGAGTTGGGCTATGGCAATTTGTAGAGTATCTGTCATTGTCGTGATATATTACTTAAAGATAGAGGTAAAAAATTATCAAAATTTTTTGCTTAAGGAACGATAAATAAATAACATGAGCATTATACCACCGGCAAAGTCCAGAACTTCATCGTCAGTAAAACACAAAATGATGGATTCTGAAGTCTTTATTTTTTCATAATTCTGGCTCGGTGTTGTGTACCCCAAGCAGCTAAGGTTTCGATGACATTTCTAAGAGAACTGCCATAATCAGTCAATTCATATTCGACCGTAACTGGCTTCGTATCAAGGACTGTCCGACTGACTAACTCGTTGATTTCCAAATCTTGCAACTCTTTAGACAGCATTTTTGGCGTTATACCCGCTACTTCGCGTTCCAATTCCTTGAAACGGTGTTTGCCGCCCAAAGCTAATGCGCCAATGATAGAAATCTTCCATTTCCCACTTAAAATATCAAGCGCATCGCGCACGGCGAGCATCTGGGTTGGACAGGCTTTGGGTTCGAGGCAAACTTTCATAATCGTAATTTTTTATTATTTTAAGCAAATATAAGGGGAAATAGTGATAGTATCTAAAAGTATAGTAGTATATTTTTGTAAATCAGTTGCAAATATATACTATTTAGTTTTACCTTTGCAAAAATATTTTACAACCAATTTTATTCATCAATTTTAAAAATTTCCTAATAATGGATAACAAAAAACGCAACATTTTAAATTGGGTCTTAGCAGCCCTTGTCGCCTTCATTTTCATTGGTAGTGCCTCAATGAAATTAATGGGTGGTCCAGATGTGCAAAAAATGGCAGAAGGTCTTGGTTTAGACAAAATGACTTTTACCTTGATTGCCGTAGTCGAATTAACTTCCGTCATCTTATTTTTGATTCCACGCACAGGCGTTTTAGGCACTTTGTTGTTGGCGGCATACATGGGCGGTGCCATTGCAACACATTTAGAACATGGCTTGCCTGCGGGTTCTACCATGGCTATTGAAGCGTTTGTTTGGATTGTCGCAGTCATGCGTTTTCCTGAATTGACAAGTAGAATTATGGGTAAAACGCCGACTGTTTAGACCTATCTAACTTGACGCAAGTTAAAAAATTGCGTCAAGTTCTTAACAATCATAAAATTATACATAATGAAAGTAGAAATTTGGTCAGACGTTATGTGCCCGTTTTGCTATATTGGCAAACGTAAATTTGAAAATGCGCTCAATCAATTTCCCCACAAAGACGAAGTGGAAGTCATTTGGAAAAGTTTTCAACTCAACCCAGATATGAAAACAGAACCCAATAAAAATACCACAGAATACCTCGCGGAAGTCAAAGGTTGGTCATTGGCACAAGCGCAAGAAGCGACGCAATATGTTACAGATGTGGCTCAAAAAGTCGGTTTGACCTATAATATGGACAAAGCCGTCGTCGCTAATTCATTCGACGCGCACCGTTTTTCGCATTTGGCAAAACAACACGGCTTGCAAGATGCGGCTGAAGAAAGGCTGTTTAAAGCCTATTTTACTGAGGGGTTAAATACCGCAGACCATTCAACATTGTTACAGTTAGGTACAGATATTGGATTAGATACCGAAGAAGTTAAAACGTTATTAGACAGTGATTTATACGCTAATGACGTCCATCAAGATATCTATGAAGCGCAACAAGTCGGCGTTCGGGGTGTGCCGTTTTTTGTTTTGGGTGAAAAATATGCGGTGTCGGGCGCACAAGAAAGTGACTTGTTTTTGCAAGCTTTAAACCAAACGTGGGCAGAAACAGAGAAGCCAATCGTCGTCATGGAAGGCGAAACATGTGATATTGATGGTAATTGTTAATAAATCATGAATCGAAAAGACTTTTTAAAAACAATGATAACAGCCACAGGAACGGTTTCTTTAGGCACGTCGCTCAAAGCTTTGTCTGAAAATTTGACAGAGCAAGACGAAAAAATGCCCGTTTTATTCATCGGACATGGTAGCCCGATGAATGCCATTGAAAACAATGAATTTACCCGTAATTGGCAAACTTTGGCTGCTAATTTACCGCGTCCAAAAGCCATTTTATGCGTTTCTGCGCATTGGCTCACGCGTGGAACGCACGTAACAGCGATGCCGAAACCTAAAACTATTCACGATTTTGGTGGTTTTCCAAAAGCTCTTTTTGATGTTGAATACTCCGCTTGGGGCAATCCCGAATTGGCAAAAGAAGTTGCGGACAGCATCACTTTCACCACCGTTGGTTTAGATACGCATGAATGGGGTTTCGACCATGGCAGCTGGTCAGTCGTCAAACCGATGTATCCCAACGCCGATATTCCTTTGTTGCAATTGAGCATTGACTATCACCGACCCCCTCAGTATCACTACGATTTAGCGAAACAATTGGCGTTTCTACGCAAAAAAGGCGTTTTAATCATCGGAAGTGGCAATATGGTACACAATCTCGGCATGGCAACGTTTCAAAATATGAACGGTCCTGGTTTCGATTGGGCGATTGAAATGAATGAGATTTTTAAGAAAAACATTACTGATGGCAACCACAAACCTTTGATTGATTACCATTCTTTGGGCAAAATTGCCGACTTAGCCATTCCTACACCCGACCACTACTACCCTCTTTTGTACAGTTTGGCTTTACAAGAACCCAATGACACAGTGAGTATTTTTAACGATAAAGCAATGGCGGGGTCTTTGACGATGACTTCGGTACGCATTGGCTAATTTTATGTTTTTTCATCACTTCTTGTTTGTACTTTTGCTGAAATGAAAATCCATTTTAACACGTTTACAAATAAAAAATGATGAAAAACAAACCAATCCTCCTTATTTTCTCCCTTTTTCTCCTTATTGCAACTTTAAATGCTCAAAGCATTGACCCCTCAGTAATGGGTGCCATGAAGTGGCGCATGATAGGGCCACATCGTGGCGGCAGAACGGTTGGTGCTGTCGGTGTACCACAACAACCGAATGTTTTTTACATCGGTGTCAACAACGGTGGCGTTTGGAAAACAACCGATTATGGCAGGACATGGCAGCCGATTTTTGACGACCAACCAACAGGTTCTGTGGGCGATGTGGCGGTCGCACCGTCCAATCCCAATGTGCTGTATGTGGCAAGTGGCGAAGGTTTGCAGCGTCCCGATTTGTCCGTTGGTGATGGCATTTACAAAACAACTGATGGCGGCAAAACGTGGGTTAATACAGGTTTAAAAGAAGCGCAACAAATTGGCGGTTTGGCAATTGATCCCACCAACGAAAACCGCGTTTTTGCAGCCGTTTTGGGGCATCCTTATGGACCAAATACCGAAAGAGGCGTTTTTAGAACATTAAATGGGGGCAAAACATGGGAACGCATTTATTATGTTGATGAAAATACTGGCGCGGTTCAAGTGACTATTGACCCTAAAAATCCACAAATTGTCTATGCCTATATGTGGGCAGGACGACAAGGTCCATGGGAAAATGGCGCATGGAATGGTACAGAAAGTGGTATAATTAAGTCCATTGATGGCGGAAATACATGGAAAAAGCTATCAAATGGGCTACCTACACCGGCACAAGGTTTGAGCCGCATCGGTTTTTGTATCGCACCGAGCAACCCCAATCGTCTCTATGCCACCGTTGATGCACCCCCTCAGTATGGCGGCATTTACAGAAGCGACGATGCGGGTGAAAATTGGGTAAAAATGAGTGCCGACTCGCGCCTTTGGAGTCGTGGAACGGACTTCGCAGAGGTCAAAGCCGACCCTAAAAATGCCGATATTGTCTATTCTGCCAATGTCGTAACGTGGAAATCAACGGACGGCGGGAAGTCCTGGAACGCTTTTCGTGGCGCACCCGGTGGCGATGATTACCATAGAATTTGGATAAATCCCGACAATACGGACGTTATTTTAATCGCCAGCGACCAAGGGGCGATTATTACGGTCAATGGCGGACAAACGTTTAGCTCATGGTACAATCAACCCACAGCCCAATTCTATCATGTGAGTACCGACAATGCTTTTCCTTATAATGTCCTAGGTGGGCAGCAAGAAAGCGGTTCGGTAGGCATCGCTTCGCGCGGCAATGATGGGCAAATAACATTCCGCGAATGGCATCCCGTTGGCGTAGAAGAATATGGTTATGTCGCTGCCGACCCACTCGACCCCAATATTATTTATGGCGGAAAAATTACAAAATTTGACAAGCGCACAGGGCAAGTTCAAAACATTGCACCCGAAGCCGCGCGCTCTGGAAAATACCGTTTTGTCCGCACTGCGCCCGTTTTATTCTCCCCAATTGACAATAAAACCTTGTATTTTGCTGGAAATGTGTTGTTTAAAACGCAAAATGGCGGTCATTCATGGGACATCATCAGCCCCGATTTGACACATGACAAATACGACGACATACCCCTCAGTATTGGCATTTATACCAATGCCGATATGAAAAAAATGCCGCGTCGAGGCGTTATTTACACCGTTGCGCCATCGCCGAAGGACATCAATACGATTTGGGCGGGTACAGACGATGGTTTGATACATGTGACGCGTGATGGCGGTAAAAAATGGCAAAATGTTACGCCGCCTGACATCAGTATTTGGAGTAAAATATCGCTCATGGACGCGAGTCATTTTGACGCAAATACGGCTTATGCTGCCGTCAATCGCATCCGTTTGGACGATATGAAGGCACATATATATCGCACCAAAGACGGTGGCAAAACGTGGAAAGAAATCACAAATGGCTTGCCCAATGATCCCATAAATGCCGTTCGAGAAGACCCAAAACGCAAAGGTTTGCTCTTTGCTGGCTCTGAACGAGCAGTTTATGTCTCTTTTGATGATGGCGAAAACTGGCAATCGCTGCGCCTAAATATGCCTGCAACTTCTATCCGTGATTTGGTGATTAAAGACGATGATATTGTCGTTGGCACGCATGGACGCAGCTTTTGGATATTGGACGACATCACAACTTTGCGTCAAGTGACCCCCTCAGTAAAAACGGCAGAGGCGACGCTTTTTGCGCCTCAAACAGCGGTACGTGTGCGTTGGAATCAATACACCGATACGCCCATGCCACAAGAAGAACCTGCGGGAGACAATCCACCTGATGGGGCGATTATCAACTATTTTTTAAAGGAAAATGCTAAAAATGAAGTCATTTTAGAGGTTTTTGATGCACAAGGCGCATCTATTCGCCGTTTTTCGAGCAACGATAAACCTTACGGAATACCCGCTGTGAACATCCCATTGTATTGGATTCGTCCGCAACAAATTCTATCCGCCGAGGCGGGTGCGCATCGGTTCGTTTGGGATTTACGCTATCCGCCGTTAAATGTACCGCCTCGCTACCCTATTGCTGCAGTGTACCAAAATACGGCTCCTGACCCGACTTCGCCCTGGGTTTTATCGGGCAACTATAACGTAAAACTGACGGTAAACGGCAAAACTTACACGCAATCTTTGACGATTAAAAGCGACCCGCGTGTGAAAACAGCAGCAGCTGATTTGAAAATAATACATGATTTATCGTTTGAATGTTATAAAGGTATTAAAGAATCTATGTCGGCATTAACCGAAATTGAAAATTTAAAGAAGCAGTTAAAAACCTTAATACCTGTATCAGGAGCACCGTTAACAAACAGCTTAACAGATTTTGAAAAGCAATTATCAAATTTTGAAACTGTGCCTCAAGGCAGTGCTCAATCCAGCTTCAGCCGCTTGGAATCTGCATTGTTGAGTGTTTTTAATATTTTGCAGGATACGGATATGCCGCCCACATCGCAAACCCTTTCAGCGGCAAATGACAATTTAACAAAACTTAAAACATTGTCTGCTCAATGGAAAAATTTTAAAACGAAGGAATTGAAGGCTATGAATGAGCCATTGCAAAAGGCTAAAATGCCGATTTTGAATTGGTAATACTGAGGGGTCGTTTTAAAAAAGAAACCTTGACGCAGTAGTTTAGCGTCAAGGTTTTTTTACTTTTTATAATTTTAATAAAATTTATGGTTTCAATGAAATTAGTTTAAAGCCAATATTTTCATGCACAGCTAGCATGCTTGATATCTTTCCACATCTTGTCTTATATCTCTTTAAAGCACGTTTCTCAAAGCCTATAATTTCCGTCAACCCGCTTTAAAGACTAAAAGTTCTTTAAAAACAGTCGTTATTTATATAAAACGGTATTTACTTATTTAAGTATTTATATAAATAGTGTTTTATTTCAAACATTATCTACACAATTAGCTATTTACTTTTTTAAATAAATACTATTTTATGTAAAAAGCTAAAACATTATTTCGCTATTTATATAAATAGTGTTTTATTTGCAGCCTAAAAACAATCGTAAAACATGATTATTTCATCTATTTCGTACAAAGGTGGCGTTGGCAAAAGCACCTTAGCCCAAAATCTCGCCATCGCTTTGGCACTCGATAACTATAAAGTGTGCGTCATTGATGCGGACGAAGCGGCGGCGACTACGCGTTGGTTTGCAATTCGTCAAGAAGCTCAAGCCGAGCCATTTGTCAATGTCGTGCAAATGACAGAACCCAAAGCCATCATCCCCTCAGTAAAAGCCCTTTACAAGGACTACGATGCCATCATCATTGACGGACCGCCGAGTTTGTTCCCTATAGTCAGCAAAATCATGCTGCTAAGCCACATTATCATCATCCCTGTCGTCCCAAAAGGTGGATCTGATTATTGGGTCACAGAGGATTTTTTGGCGCGTTACAATGAAGTTCAAGAAGAAAAAGAAGAAAAAACTCCCGCCTATTTCTTGTTAAACATGTATAAAGAGTCTTTCAACCTACATAAAGCCGTTGTCGCTGGTTTAACGACATTAGGCGAACAATACGGTGTTCGTTTTTTAGATACCAAACTGCACGAGCGCGTGGCGTATGGTGAGTCCAATGTCAAAGGCATTTCTGTCATGGAATATACAGATACCAAAGCACAGCAAGAAATCAAAAACCTGACGAAAGAAATCATCGAAATTGCTCAAAAATCATAATAACTCAGTGTTTGGTTTTTAGTGTTGGGTGTTTAGAATCTAAACACCCAACA
>JAYTUR010000368.1:0-1977 GCA_043744475.1 Saprospiraceae bacterium
TCGCAGTTTGGCTGTTGTGAATGCCTGTAAATTGCACTTCATTGAACAATTCCCAAGCAAAAAGATTGGAAGAATAGCCCCAACGGGCGACGATATAACGCAGCAGTTTTTTGGTTTGCGCTTTGGCAGTCGTATTGTAAAAAAATTCTTCGGCGCGGGTCAAGTAGCCACCGTTTGCCACATTATAAGGATTATCATTCCAATTAGAATTGACATTTTCGGAAAACATGCCGTGATGAAAAATACACATTTGGAGGTTCATGTCTTTGTTGGCGCATAAATCCAAAACAGAATCCTGTGTGGCAGCGGCGGCTTGACTGTAAATGCCAATGCCGCTGTTAAAACCATTGTTTTTCCATTCCAACTGTTGTTGATTGAAGGCGGCGTGCCAATAGCGAACAAAATTGGCGTTGCCCACAGAGAGATTTCCAATGATTTTTGTATGATTTTCAAGGGTATTCCACGCCACATTGATGCCCAAAGGATAGAAAGGTTCGCCTGTAGCACGTCGAAAATATTGATGATTAAAGGAATCTACGCCAATAATGCCTTTGTTTGTAGCATTTACTGCAACATTTACTGTCGTTTCAGCAGATTGAATTGTGCCTTGTGCGTCCATCAAACGCAGGGCAATTTTATGAATACCCGACTGTTTTGAACTAAACCGAACTGTCCAATTTTGTTGACTCGTATCCGCTGCCCAACGGTTAGTTTCATAATTTTGTTGAACAAAATAGAAAGCAGGAACAGTTATTTGTTGCTGATTTGGCAAGGTAATAATGGCATCAGCTTTAACTTCATCGGGGTTATAAACGTTTAAATATGAATTATTTATCAAAAACCAGCCTTCAATCTTCGTATTTACTGAGGGGGTCGTTGTGACGATACTCAAACGCCCCAAACGCGAGCCAAGAGGATAAACAGCTTGTGCGACTTGTGTACTTGTGCTGTTGTTGTCGTTGTCTGTAACGGTGAGTTTTACGCGATAAATGCCTTCGTTTATGAATTTATGGTTCACAATTTTACCCGTATCGGTTGTGCCATCTTGAAAATTCCAATTATAGGATTTGATACTGCCATTGAAATCGTATGAGTTTGAGGCATCAAAACGGACTGTATCACCCGCAAAAGCCTTTGGTTTTGAAGACGTAAAAGCAGCGACAGGCAGTCCATTTCCCGCCTGCGGGTTGTTCAATTTGAATTCATCGAAATAGACATTGCCACTTGATGAACCGCCATTTATATTAATTTCTAAACGTGTAAAGTCTTGATTGATAACACTTCTGATGTCAAAAACGCAATCCGTCCACGTATTTGCGGCAACCATAAAATTGTAATTGGTTGACCAATTTTCGATGACAACTTGACTGCCGTTCCACACTTTTACATAGACACGCGCCGCAAAAGCAGAGCGTATTTTGAAATTCAATGTCGTATTGCCTAATGTAAACTTTTTAGTCTCTGCAAAAGTCAAGTAAAAGGCAGCCCAATCGCCCGCGGGTTTGTTCATATACCCGACCTTATTCGTCGGATTCACCGCATTTTTATCGGGATTGTCCACAACGACCACGCCTTGTGGTGTGAGCGAAGGCGTTGTAGCCGCTGTTTCAAAATCAGCGAGAATGGTTTGTGCTTGAAGGTTTGTTGAATGAATCACCACTATGAATACGATAGGAAGGTAAAAAGACTTCATCCAGAGATGTTTTAAATAATTATTTAGGCAAAATACACATAATACTGAGGGGGTAATTCACGCAAGATGAACTGTCAGGAACATCTTCATCGCAATATAAAGTGATAAATTTAGGTCTTTTTGTGTTTAGCAATAGGTCATTTGTCGAGTATTTGAATTCTTTTATACAATTTTAATGTAATTCATGAGAGTGTTCACTAAACTGTGTCAAGATTAAAAATAGTTTAAGACACGGCTTAAAAACGTTTAATATCAATATTGGCTCTTTCGCCGAAAATGATGTG
>JAYTUR010000369.1:0-7561 GCA_043744475.1 Saprospiraceae bacterium
GAAGTTTTAAACTTCGCCGTCGCTTTACGTTGAGGTGCGCGGATAAGGGCGTTCCAAAACACGCCATGAACCATTTACACAGAGACTTTTGCAGCCAAAAGTAAGTTCTCAAACGCGATTATTTTGGCAAATAGGCTGTTGTATGTTTTCAAAATAACTAATTTTATCGCTCAATAAAAATATTCTGAATGAGACACCTATTAATCGCTACACTCGCCCTGCTTTTCTGCTCAGTCTTACACGCGCAAGACTGTTACACCGATTTGTTGAACAAAGGTATAAAGGAATACAATGCGGGGAACTACGCCACCGCAAAGTTAAAATGGAATGGTGCTTTGGACTGCCCCGATTTAACCTATTCTGAAAGGCAATCGCTGAACAACTGGATAGCAGATGCCGATAAACAAATCGCCAAAGCTAATATACCGACGACCCCCTCAATACCGATGCCCGAAATGGTATTCGTGCAAGGCGGCGCTTTTAAGATGGGCAGTAATGAAGGTGCAGTTAATGAAAAACCAATTCATTCTGTCTCTGTTGACAATTTTTATATCGGCAAATACGAAATAACCGTAGTGCAGTTTGCGGCTTTCATAAAAGAGACAGCTTATGTTACAACGGCAGAAAGAGAAGATTCGAGTCATGCTTATGTTGACGGAAATGGGAAATGGCAACACGGTATTTATTGGAAGCATGGTGTGAGTGGTTCGTTGCATCCTTCGTCTGAATATAATCACCCTGTCATTCACGTCAGTTGGTACGATGCAACGGCTTACTGCGAGTGGTTGAGTCGAAAAACGAATAAAAAATACCGCTTACCAACCGAAGCTGAATGGGAATACGCAGCAAGAGGTGGTAATAGAACAAATGAGTATAAATACAGCGGCAGCAATAACATTGGGGATATTGCTTGGTATTATGACAATGCCAACAAGGTAACCCATACCATCGGCACAAAACAAGACAATGAACTGGGTATTTTTGATATGACAGGGAATGTTTGGGAATGGTGTAACGATTGGTACGATGCCCAATATTATCAAAACAGCCTATCTCAAAACCCACTGGGTGCGGCTTCTGGTAGCTTCCGGGTTATTCGGGGCGGCGCGTGGAACTACTATGAAAGCATTTGCCGCGTTACCTTCCGCTACTATAGCAATCCCGCAGATCGGAGCTACGATGTGGGTTTTCGAGTTGTTCGATACGATTAGCCTCTATTACTCTTACCCTTTTACCCTTTAAAATGAATTCCTGCGAAGCGGGACGAAATTTTTTTTGGATAAAGAAAGTGATAGGGTGATATAGAGCCACCTTATCACTGGCTTCGCCTACGTTCGGGGAACTTTTAAAGTACCCCGAACGGTGTAACACTTTACTGTTTTGTTGCAAATATAGCATCATTGATATTCTTCTTAGCCGCTTCAACCTCATCTGCATTCATCTTCGCGTATGCCGTTTGAATCGTTTTTTGAATAGCCGTTGGTAAATTCGAGATATTTGCTGCATCCTTTAAGTTTTTCAAAGCCGCATTCGTTTCATCACCACTGATATTGGCTAAGGCAATTTTCAAATATTTTTGAGCTGTCGTTTTGGCGGTTTGAATGTCTTGGTTTCGGCGGTTTTCTGCGTCTTGTTTTTCTTTCGCAATTCGTCTATCTTCGGCATCTTGTTTTTCTTTCGCAATCCGATTCGCTTCAATCGAAGGGTCAACAGTTGGCTTTGTTTGCTGCGTTTTCGGTGCATCCGACACTCTCCCGACTGTTACATTCGGCGGCAACTTAACCCCAATCGTTTTATTATCCAACGGATTTGCCGTGGACGACGTATTTTGAGACGTTATTACATCAGGTTGCGTTTGAGTCGTTTGTTCTGTATTCAAAACAGGCGGATTTACTGAGGGGGTATCCGAAGGTTTCAACACAAGTTGATAAATCAACAAGCCACTGACAAGAACACTCACACCGCCCAATACTACTATGTTTTTTTCAAAAAATGAGGGTTCAACAGGTTGTTGTCTTTTTTTATCCGCTTCAATTTTAGCCAAACGTTCTTGTTCTTTTCTATCCGCTTCAATTTTAGCCAAACGCTCTTGTTCTTTTCTATAGGCTTCACTTTTGGCTAAACGGGCTTTTTCCTTTTTGTCAGCTTCGAGTTGAACAGAAAATTCCAATTCTTTTTCATCAGTAGGAAAAGAATCTTCCAATTCATTTGCCAAATTTAAAATACTATTTGTCAGCCTTGCTTTTTCAATATTTGCATCGGAAAACGACACAATACCTTTATCTATTTGTTGTTGGAGTTCTATAAACCTATTTTTTAAAAGAGCAGTATCATTTTTTAGCTGAGATTGGTTCTTTTCTGAAGCATAAATAAAAATGACTTCTATTGCTTCTATTATTTTATTATTGCCGATCAAAATACGTACTCTTTCTTTTTCTGAAAGCGTTTTATCAAGACTCTGAGTTTTTGTTTTAAGGAAAAGGATAGGGGAAATATTATCATTACTAAATTCGAAATCCGATTCTATAAATTCCATACTTGTTTTAGTAGGTTCTATTCCTACTTCAATAGACTCTGTCAATATTGCTTCTTTTTTACCATTTGGTAAAACAACAGTAATTTTAAATGTCAATGGAAATTTTCCAAGTTTTAAAGGACGAACATCAAAATCCCATTCTGTGTAATCTCCTCTTTCTATTAATTGCTCTTTATTAGTCAGTTCTATAATTAAAAAATGGGAATTAGGCTCAAAACTTACTTCCATCTTATTTTCAATCCTAACCTTTTCCCTAATTTCGATGTCTTTTGCTAACGAAGGTAAATTTCGCAAAATTTCACTTTTCTTGTATGCTAATCTGATTATGCAACGATGAAGATTGTTTAATTGCATTTTTAAAGGGATACTATGCATTAGCACACCATACTTTAGTTTACTATTTTGATTTAGAACATCTTTTCCAAAAAAATCTAAATTCTTTTTTTCTTCAATCTGATTTTCCAGTTGTTCTTTCTCTCTTCTATCGGCTTCAATTTTGGCTAAAAGTTCTTGTCGTTTTCTTTCCGCTTCAAGTTTAGCAAAACTTTCTTTTTCTTTCCTATTGTATGGAGCACTGGCTGAAATAGTTGTTTTCTCTGCACTTTCACGTTTCGCTAATCGCTCTTGTTCTTTTCTATCCGATTCAAGTTTTGCCAAACGTTCATGTTCTTTTTTATCAGCTTCAATTTTAGCCAAACGCTCTTGTTCTTTTTTATCGGCTTCAATTTTAGCCAAACGCTCTTGTTCTTTCTTATCGGCTTCAATTTTGGTTAAACGTTCATGTTCTTTCTTATCGGCTTCAATTTTGGCCAAACGTTCCTGTTCTTTTTTATCGGCTTCAATTTTTGCTACTCGCTCTTGTTCTTTTCTATCCGCTTCTTCTTGTTCACGAATCGCATTTAATTTTGCTTGCGCTGTGGCGGTATATTTGCCATTTCTGAATTTTCTCAAATATTGGCGATAATAAAAGACGGCATCGTGCAGAGTTGCCAATTGCCATTCCTTTTCGTCGGCAATATCCAAAAGTTTAGCTTCTGCTTCGGCAGCAAATTGACCGTTTTCATATTTATCCAAATACGCCAAATAGCCCCCCTCAGTATTTTTCATTAAAGCGGCTTGCCACTCGTCGCGCTCGGTTTGTTTTTTGAAAAAAATAAATTGTCCACCACCATGTCCTGCTTGAAACAAAGGGCTGATTTCGGCTTGTTGCTCATAATTGAACTGAATTTCTTTGGTCACTTGGTCGGCGAGACTGACAATATTCAAGGCTTCGGCTTCATTATTCCTCAAATGTTTTAAAATGCCAGCGGCAAAAGGGCTGTTTTTGCCTTTTTCACCATCACTCACCACACCTTTGCCCGATATAAAAACATAACGCGAAGGGTCATTGTCCCAATTCTGAAAGGTTTTGCCAATATCGCGTGATGCATTGCGTACTAACAACGAAGCAGAAAAACAACTGTCCGAAATCAACAAAATATGCCGCGCTTTGATAGACTGAATGACATCGCGTACTTGAGCATTAGAAATATAAGACCCAAAACGGTCTCTTTTTGCATCCACTGGAATCCAAAACCCACGCTCACCGCTTCTGAAACCATGTCCAGAATAATAAATCAAAAGCCTATCATCGGGTTTGAGTTGAGCACCCAAAATCTCGAGTTCCTCAATAATATTTTCGCGTGTGGCTTGTTCATCACGCAACAGGATGCTATGGTTTGGGTCAAAATAGTAGTGCGTCGTTAAAAGGTCAGTAATGTCTTCGATGTCTTTGCGGGCATTCAAAAGCGGAGCGAAATCAGTATAGGTATTAATACCGATGCCAAAAAAGTAGTTTTTACCTTTTTGTAGGGCATCAAACGGGGTTTGAGGCATATGTCCGATTCCTTTATTTGGCGGCATAGGTGAGAAGAAGTATTTGTCCGAAAATGATGTGACAAAAATAAGTAAAAAAATAGTTATTTGACTTTTTTATAGAAAATAGTAGCATTCGCTTAAAACAAAGCTTGATGTCATTGTGATATACTAACAACCCAGCGCATTGTTTTCACAGGTTTTATAGCACAATTCAACACCTTTTGATTTTTACAGTAAAACATATCGCTCGATTCGACTGTTAAAGCAACATTAATTCACAAATTTTATAAAAAACGAATCTATGAAAGTCTTTAAACAAATATTGAAATGGTTTGGGATAGTGTTTTTAGTGTTGTTAGTTGTCGCAGGGTCTTTGTATATGGTCTATTTACGTCCTTTTATGCAGAAAATGAAGGAGACGAATACGATGCAATACGATAAAGAATTGACTATTGTGTTAGGCGGCGGCGGTAACTCTGGCATACTGGTATCCGATAGTTTGGTGTTGGTGATTGATACTAAAATGGACGAAGCGGCTGATGGTTTATATAAGCAGGTGAAGCAAATTGCGGGAAATAAGCCTATTTTTGTTGTCAATACGCATATTCATCCCGACCATACAAAAGGCAATAAACTTTATAAAGGACAAACCATTTTGGCAGGTGGGAATTATGATAAAGAGTTGTGGATAAAAGAGGCAGGTGCTGAAACCTTGCCAACGCAATGGTTGAAAGATAGTCTGACGTTAAAAATGGGCGATGAGACTGTGACAATCTTAAATTTAGCAAAAGATGTACACACCGAAAGTGATGTTTTTGTGTATTTACACAATAGAAAAATGCTTTTCACTGGCGATGTTGTGTTGAACAAACAAGCCCCTGTTTTGATGGGAAAAGCAAGTCCAGAAGGTTATTTAGCCGTATTTGAGGCGTTGCCGAATCAATTTGATATTCAAACAATTGTACCAGGTCATGGAAAAGTAGGCGGTATAGAAGTGTTGAAAGATTTTAAACAATATTTCAACGATATGAAATTGGCAGCGACAGATAAAACACAAAAAGATGCACTTATCAAAAAATACAGCGACTGGAATCAAATCCCGTTTTTTATGTCACCCGAAGCGACAATTAAGTCTTTCAAGTAGAAATACTCCCCTCAGTAAAAACGATAAATCCAAACTGTTTTGATAGACAGTTTGGATTTTTTTGTATGGTTAACAGAGTGTTAAAGTTGATGTCGAAACCGCACAAATGAAAATTAAACACATTTAAAATTGGTAACTATGGCTAAAAGGTCTCAACTTTGCAAAGATTTTTAACAAACATATTTTTCAATTTTAAATGACAAACCTCATGAGGAACACATGCACATTTTTATTTGTCCTGTTTTTGGGTATGGCTGTTAATGCCCAAGAAACAAAAGTTGACAACTCCCGCAACAGCTGCAGTGATTATCTTAGATTGAAAAAAGACGTTGACGATGTCGTCAAAAAAATTCTCGATGATTATGAGCGAGATTATGTCTTTATTTCAAAATTTAAGAAAGCGCAATCGTCATGGGAAGCGTCAAGAGATGCTCAATTAGAAATGATTTTTCCATCAGAAGACAAAGGGATTTATGGTGCGTCTTATCCGACTTGCCGCTGCAATGCCCTTATTTCTTTGGCAAATGAGCGTCTGAATTATCTTGTTAGGTGGATTTCGAACACAGAGGAAAGCAAAGCCTGCGGTGGTTCCGTTAATTCGATGAAGCGTAAAAGCTACATCAAATACTACGATGAAAAGTAGCTGACAAGATTCTTGAATTTTACAAATCAGTTTCTATAACTTACACAAATTTTTTAAGTCATGATTATGAAGGGTAAAAGATGCATTTGCAAGTATTTGATTATCAATTAATTGTAAGAAATATACATTCTTTAATTGTTCATACCATTACTTAATAACTTGCCGCCGAAGACTTTTCTTCGGCGGCATTTTGTTTTTTGGCAACCTTGTTATACTTTTAAACTTTCAAATGGGGCGAAATTTCGCTCAATTAACAATTTATACTGAGGGGGTATCAAATTCCTAATTTCAAATTCCAAATTTTTAATTATGACTAAACCATTAACTATCCCAACAATGGCAATGCTTGCGGCAGAAGACCGACAACCAGAAGTGTTGTTTTGGGTGGGCTGTGCGGGTAGCTTCGACGCTCGAGCACAAAAAGTGACGATTGCATTTTCTAAAATATTGAATGAAGTCGGTATTGATTTCGCCATTTTGGGCAATGAAGAAATGTGCACAGGTGACCCTGCCCGACGGGCGGGTAACGAATTTATTTTCCAAATGATGGCTTTACAAAACATCACGACGATGAATATGTATGGTGTCAAAAAGATTGTTACAGCGTGTCCACATTGTTTTAATACCTTAAAAAACGAATATCCAGCTTTGGGCGGTCATTATGATGTCGTGCATCATGCGTCTTATCTACAAAGTCTCATCAATGATGGACGCTTGAAAATCGAAGGCGGTTCGTTCAAAGGTAAGAAAATTACCTACCATGACTCATGTTATATTGGACGCGCTAATGGCATTTATGAAGCACCGCGTGAAGTTCTCGCACAACTCGATGCGGAATTGGTTGAAATGAAACGCTGCCGTACAAATGGTTTGTGCTGCGGTGCCGGTGGTGCGCAAATGTTCAAGGAAGATGAGTCGGGTCATAAGCGAATTAACGTCGAACGGACAGAAGAAATCCTTGAAACCAACGCCACAATTGTTGCTGCCAACTGCCCGTTTTGTATCACTATGTTGTCCGACGGCATGAAGGCAAAAGACAAACAAGATGATATTATGGTGTATGATTTGTCTGAATTGATTGTCAATAATAATGGCTGGTAGCGCAAAAAGGCTCGTAGTATTATTAAAATACATCATTAACACACTAAAAATGTTGTTTCTCTTAGAAAAACAGCATTTTTTTTAGAAAGCGTTTTATATTTGTATAAGCAAATGAAACCCTTGTGTTAAACCTTTAAAATATTTTTTTAATTGTTTTAATATTACTTGAATAGTTGTTACTTCTATTTTGAACCTAAGTCCTATGACCAAAGGTACACAAAATGAGGTTTAATAAATGGGGTTCCAAAAACCGTAGTGCCCTCGCCTTTCTAACGATTGC
>JAYTUR010000370.1:0-7550 GCA_043744475.1 Saprospiraceae bacterium
CGAACCGCCGACACATGGATTTTCAGTCCATTGCTCTACCAACTGAGCTACTTCACCGGCGACCTGTACTTTTGTACTACCAGGCGGCTTCACCAGCCAGCTTTCTTTCGAAAGCGGTGCAAAGATACACCTGTTTATCAAAAATCAAATACTTTTTAAAAATAAATTTACCTCACGGAAAAATTTAAAAAAATGAGACTTCAACCTTGGCAAGTGATTGCCGTCCCTTCAGGGCTTTGGGCGATTGCGTTTTTTGCATGGGCTATTTTTAAAGATGCAGGGCATCTCGCAATTTGGGCGACACCTGGAATGATTGTTTTAGCGGCTGCTTATGTATTGAGTCCTCAAATCAATTGGTGGTGGTTCAAACGTAATCCGCCCCCCCTCAGTATAACGGCAACAAAATTGCTTGAAACGCACTTTTTGTATTACAAAAAGCTGTCTCCTGAAATGAAGACGCGTTTTCGAGAACGTGTAGCCTTGTTTATTTTAGGCAATGAGTTTATCCGCCCCGTTCGTTCCGATGATTCTGATGCGCAAAGTCTGCGGAATACAGTCCCAGAAGACTTAAAAGCAGCAGTTGCAGCACTTGCAACACAGGTTTTTTTTGGCAAAACCGACGTGCCAACAAGTAAATATGAGCATTTTATTCTCTATCCTCACCCTTTCCCGACCCCTCAGTATCCCTTTCTGCACACCTCCGAAATATATGAAGAAGACGGTGTCGTCCTCTTTTCTGCCGACCCTTTGATGATTGGATTGAACAATCCACAAGCGTTTTTTAGTATTGGTATATACGAATTTTCAAAAATTTTCAAGGCAATGACCCCCTCAGTATCATTGCCTATTTTGACCCAAAACGATTGGTCTGTGCTTGAAAAAATCAGCAGCATGAATCAAGGGACGATAGAAAAAGTCATTGGTTTCTCCGAATTGGATGATTTCGGCGTACTTGCACACCACTTTTTCACATTTCCTGACCTGTTCAAATCCCATTCACCTGATTTGTTTCAGTTATTGAGCAATATGTTTCATCAAGACCCAACAAACGGCATGAATCCGATTGTATCATATTAGTATTAAGACCGATTGAACAATTCTAAAAAAGGCTTGTTGTTTGTAACATGAATAATGGAATATTAAAAAGCATCACTTCGTTTTTCGGAAACGAAAGCCAATCTGAACAAGAAATGACACATTTAAAAGTAGGAGACCCTGCACCCAATTTTTCGGCACTCAATGAAGAGGGTAAAAAAGTCTCACTCAAAGATTTTCGCGGCAAAAAATTAGCCTTGTTCTTCTACCCCGCCGACAACACACCAAGTTGCACAGCTGCCGCTTGTAATCTGCGCGATAATTATGCAGAACTGACAGAAGCAGGTATAGAAATGTTAGGTGTAAGCCCCGATTCGGTTAAAAAACATGGTAAATTCATTCAAAAATACCAATTTCCTTTCAGCTTAATCGCAGATGAAGACCTAACCGTTTTGAAAGCGTATGGCGTTTGGGGTTGGAAAAAATTTATGGGACGTGAATACGACGGCGTTCATCGCACCACTTTTTTGATTGATGAAAAAGGAAATATTGAACAGATTTTCGAGAAAGTGAACACCAAAAATCATGCAGAACAAATTATGGTGACTTTGAATAAGTGATGAGTTCAAATCGTGAATTGAAGCGTTTTTCATGCCAAAGCAAATCGTTGTAGAAAGAGCCATTCAAAACAAAAAAATCAAACAAATTTTTTTGAAAAATCTTGAATTTAAAAGATAAGGCGTGTAACTTAGCGATTCAGAATTTTAAAATAGCCTTGTTATCAAAAATAACGGCTTTGTACGCATCTTTCAGCTCAAAACTTACAACATTTCCAAATATGACTACCCATTCACGCCGCTACGTTTTTTTGGACTTTGATACATTGGTCAATATCAAATTCAAAAAATTAGAAAAAGTCTGCGATAAAATCTTCGTTTTTGTTGGTTCTGATACCACAACGGTTCCATTCACCCTTGTTCGCGAAATGCAAAATATGGGAAATGCCATCAAGTGGATAGAAGTCGGAGAAACAGTGACGCTTGATTTGAACTACCATATTTGCTTTTTAATGGGCAAATTGCATGAAAAAATCAGCGGCGATGTCGAATTTGCTATTTTGTCCAATGATGAAGCGTTTGACCCACTCGTTAATTTCATCAACGCAACGGGTAGAGGCTGTTTACGGATAAAAAATACGATTGCAGAAAAAACGACACCACAGAATACGGACATCAATACCCCCCTCAGTATAACGCATCATACAGAGCCTGTTTCGATAAAAAAAGAACCCATTTCTGCACTCGAATCGCTGAATACACGGCTTTTTGGCGAGCATATCAGTGAAGCAGACGACGATGGCAAAGTGCAAGCAAACGGTGAGTTAACGCTTATTGATGAAACGGCAAAGGAGACGGTTCGCCGCCTTGTCCGTTCAGGCAATCGTCCACAGAGTGTTATGATGCTGCGCAATTATATTTTATTGCACAATCAAGAACTGTCATTGCATGGCGATGTAGATAAAATCATCAACCGTTTGACAGATTCAAGGGAGATAGAGCTGCGCAACGAGGCAGTCCAATATAATTTTTAAGACAAATCTTTATTTTTCTAAAAAACGTTTATTTTTGCAGAACTTCAAAAGCATAAAATGTTTTTGAAGTTCTTTTTTTTAAAATACTATTCAAAATATTCATTTCTAATATAAATTGAAAATCATGGACTTAGAAGAAATTAGTCTGATAATTGAAATTGCAGAAGAGAAAATGGCAGGTGCTATTGAACACCTCCAGCACGACCTTGTCAAACTGCGCACAGGGAAAGCCTCGACCGACCTTTTGAACGGCATCATGGTGCCTTATTATGGTGCGCCAACGCCCATTCATCAAATTGCTAACATCTCAACAGGAGATGCACGTACGCTTATCATTCAGCCTTGGGAAAAAAATATGCTGGGTGCGATTGAAAAAGGTTTGTTCGAGGCACAACTCGGTATCACACCGCAAAATGATGGTCAAATTATCCGTCTCATCATTCCGCCTGTTACCGAAGAACGTCGTATTGACCTTGTCAAAAAAGCGAAACACAGTGGTGAGGAATCAAAAGTAGGTGTCCGTGCTGCTCGCCATAAAGCGATGGACGAACTGAAAAAAGCGGTCAAAGCCGGTTTATCTGAAGATGTTGGAAAAAGAGAAGAAGCCAATGTGGACGCTTTGACTAAAACCTACGTTGAAAAAGTAGAAAAAATTATCGAAATAAAGGAAAAAGAGATTATGACTGTTTAAAGAAGGTCATTTTATCTTTCAAAAAAAGCGTGATATGCCCCCTCAGTATATCACGCTTTTTTTATTATCAACATCGTCAAAATACTACATTTTTTACTTTGTCTTTTTTAAAAAGGCTGTGTTGAAAAGCCAAAGCCAGCAACATCACCAGCACACAACCCACCAAATTGAGCCATAAATAAGCAATCTTTATACTGAAAACATGATTGAAAATAGATAGAGATAAGTTGTATCTATCAATCACAAAAATAGAGATAACAGCCATTTCTCCTGCGATACCTGCCCAAAACACAGCTTTTGCACCTATTTTTTTCATGAAAAATGCCACCATGAAAATGCCTAAAATGCTGCCATAAAACAATGAACCAACAATATTGACCGCTTCAATGAGGTTTTCTAACAAAGAGGCAAACAGCCCGAACAGCATCGCCAACATGCCCCACAAGGCAGTCATCCATTTTGAAACAAGCATATAATGCGCATCTGTTTCATATTGCCGAACTTGTCGGCGGTAAATGTCAATAACACTCGTCGTCGCCAATGCGTTTATTTCCGATGAAGTGGACGACATAGCAGCTGAAAAAATGACTGCTAACAACAAACCAACGATACCGATAGGCAATTGATGGATGATAAATGTAATAAAAACATAGTCTCTATCATTGGTTTCAGCTTTTGGATTGGCTTGTTTGATGAGTTGACGGACAGAGTCTCGCAGAGCATTATCCTTTTTTGTTAAGTCCTTAATTTTAAATTGGGCAACAGCCATCCCCGCAGTATTGTCGCTATGTGCAGCTGTTATGAGGTTATCTACTTCCACTTTTTTCGTTTCAAATATCTGTAACTGCTTGTTTTCCAATGCTTTCAAAGCTGGTTGATACTGAGGGGTCTCTAAACGCGCTAAATTATCGGGGTTGAAATGAATCGGTGGCATTGTGTATTGATAGAAAACGAACATCATCAGCCCCACAAATAAAACTAAGAATTGCATCGGAATTTTGATAACACCATTGAACAACAAACCTAAACGGCTTTCTGCCAACGATTTACCCGACAAATAACGTTGCACTTGCGATTGGTCTGTACCGAAATAACTTAAAAACAAGAAGACACCACCTAACATACCCGACCAAAACGTATAGCGATTGTTCAAATCAAAAGTGAAATCTACGACTTTCGTTCGACCTAATTTACCCGCAACGATTAATGCATCTGAGAAGCCGACATTGGGTGGCAATCTAAAAATCATGACAAAAAAGGCAATGACTAGACCAACCAATATCACAATCATTTGTTGTTGCTGCGTAATACTGACCGCTTCGCCGCCACCAAAAACGGTATAAATGATAGTGAAAACGCTTAAAAGGAAGATGGTCATTTTTAAATCCCAACCTAAAATGACGGATAAAACGATGCTTGGTGCGTAGATGGTTAGCCCTGCACCCATGCCTCTTTGGACAAGAAAAATGATAGCCGCAAAGGTGCGTGTGCGCAAGTCAAAACGTTGTTCAAGAAACTCGTAAGCCGTTAAAACATTGAGACGGTAGTAAATAGGTAAAAAGAAAATACTTAATATGACCATAGCTATGGGCAGTCCAAAATAAAACTGTACGAACCGCAAACCGTCCTCGAAGCCCTGCCCTGTGGTTGAGAGGAAAGTGATAGCGCTGGCTTGTGTCGCCATAATGCTTAGCCCAATCGTCCACCATTTCAATTCCTTTCCGCCCGAAAGGTAGGTTTCCATGTCCGTTGTGCCGCGCGTTTTCCATACACCATAAGCCGTAATACCTAAAAGTGTGAGTAACAGAATTGACCAATCTATCCAGTGCATTTTAAGTGTTGTTTTTCGTTAAATGAGTTAAGACATTTGCGGGTTAATGTGAGAAATAACAACAAATATATAATAAGGTTCTTCGTTTTCAAGTTAAGTTGTTGCACATAGATTTAGGTGATTTTTAAATTGCAACAAAACTAATATTTTATGCAAATAACTACTAATCAACAAGTTAGCAATTTAATATATTGATAAATATAAAATAAAATGTAAATATAGATGATAAAAAAGCTCTTACCTTTCCTTATATTGCTCCCATTTCTATCGGCTTGCCGCAAAACCGAAACGGGTATTGATATGTCCTATCGGCGACAATTTGAGATACCGGTAGGTTTGGCAGCTGGACCTTCGCACAATTTCGTTTTACTCAATATTCCGAGTGACACGTCTGTTTTTTTTCAAATTAACAACCTTACTGCCAGTCAAATAACAGGCGTTGTACCCCGCTCGATGAATTTACGCACCATTTTTTCAGGTGGCGGCAATACATTTGCCAATGTTGACCGTGTAGAAGTGGTTATTTTTGACCCCGACCGACCCAATGTGCCTGAAATCCCTATTTTTTATCGCTACGATGTCCCCCTCAGTACAGGCGACCGTCTCGACCTCATTCCCGACGGCAATAACGTTCAAAAATTCCTCATTGATGGTAAAAGATTTAATATTCGTATCAAACTTTTTTTCCGCGAAATTACACCGCGATCAGTCGAAACCGAGGTAAATATCATATTTTTAGCGAAAACGCTTTGATGAAATATGTATTTCACAGCCGTTTCAAAAAAAAAACGAGCGACAGAAACCGTCACTCGTTTTTTTATATCTTAAAATTCCGCACTACCGGGATAACGCGGGAAAGGAATCACATCTCTGATATTGCCCATACCTGTTAGGAATTGCACCAAACGTTCGAAACCTAAGCCATAACCCGCATGTGGACATGTCCCGAAGCGGCGGGTGTCCAAAAACCAATACATTTCGGCTTCTGGAATGTGCATTTCAGCCATGCGTTGCGTCAATTTATCCAAACGCTCTTCACGTTGCGAGCCGCCGATGATTTCACCGATGCCTGGAAATAAAATATCCATCGCCGCTACCGTTTTACCATCATCGTTTTGACGCATATAAAATGCCTTGATGTGTTTCGGATAATTGATGAGAATAACAGGCTTTTTGAAGTGCTTTTCGACCAAATAACGCTCATGTTCCGACTGTAAATCCGTTCCCCACTCAATCGGGAATTTGAATTTCCCTTTTTTGTTGTGGCTCGAATTCACTAAAATATCTACTGCATCGGTATAGTTCAAACGCTCAAACGGTTGCGCCAAAACAAATTCCAACTTTTCAATCAAACCCATTTCAGAGCGTTCTGCTTGTGGCTTTTGTTTTTCCTCATCTGCCAAACGACCTGCGAGGAAATCCAAGTCTTCGAGGCAGTTTTCCAAGCAATATTGAATACAATATTTCAACATCGCCTCCGCTAAGTCCATATTGTCTTCCAAATCTGCAAAAGCGACTTCAGGTTCAATCATCCAAAACTCGGCTAAATGGCGCGACGTATTAGAGTTCTCAGCCCTAAAAGTGGGGCCAAACGTATAAATTTTAGACAACGCCAAGGCTGCTAATTCGCCTTCCAACTGTCCAGAAACTGTCAAGTTGGCGGCACGTCCGAAGAAGTCTTTCGCATAATCCACATGCCCCCCCTCAGTAAGCGGCGGGTTTTTAGGGTCTAAAGTCGTCACGCGGAACATTTCTCCCGCACCTTCTGCATCGCTCGCCGTGATGATGGGCGAGTGCATATAGAAAAAACCTTTGTCGTTAAAAAACTTGTGAATCGCAAAGGCAATGTGGTGGCGCAAGCGCAAAACTGCCCCAAACGTATTGGTGCGTGGGCGCAAATGGGCGATGTCACGCAGAAATTCAAGGCTGTGTTTCTTCGGTTGCAACGGATATACTGAGGGGTCACAATCGCCAAAGATCTCAATCGTTTCAGCAATTAATTCTACTGATTGACCTTTACCTTGCGATGCAACGAGTTGTCCTTCAAAGCAAACGGAAGCCCCCACGGTTATCCGTTTTAACGTTTCAGCATCTGTAATATCTTGATTTACAACGATTTGCAATGTACCGAGTGACGAGCCATCATTGAGGGCAACAAATTGTGTATTGCGGAATGAGCGCACCCAACCCATAACGGTTACGCGTGTATCGAGTGCCACTTGACCTTTTAGTATCGAACCGATTTCTGTTCTTTTCTTCATAAATCACTGATTTATACTGATTTTTTTGATTTTCTGATTTTAAACCTTTTACTGATTAAAATCGTTTTAAAAGACGTTTTTACGTAAAAAAACGCGCCTTTGTTTTTGAAGGCGCAAAATTAGGGTTTCGTCATCGAAAAA
>JAYTUR010000371.1:0-7533 GCA_043744475.1 Saprospiraceae bacterium
CGAAAGAAGACAGTTTTTCCTTGAAAATGGTGATTTGTTTTCCAATTATGGTTACAGCAGTGTGCGCCCTTTCTTTTCAAGACGCATTGGTTTACAAGCGCCGATTCTTTTTGGCGCCCGTTTAAGTGGTAAACTTGACCCTAAAACCCGTATCGGTGTGATGAATATGCAGACCGATAAGGTGAAAGACATTGGGCTACCCGCTCAAAACTTCACTGTTGTTTCGATGCAGCGCAAAGTCCAAAGCCGTTCCAATATCGGCGCGTTTGTCATCAATAAAGAATCTTTGAATTATGAATACGACGCGACCTCTACCCTACCCAAATACAACAAATACAACCGCAACGTCGGCGTTGAGTATAATTTGGCTTCATCAAACAATATTTGGACAGGCAAAGCCCTTTTGATGAAATCATTTACCCCCTCAGTATCGGGCAAAGATTTCGTTCAAGCTGCTAGTTTGCAATACAACAGCCGGGCATGGACAGTGAGTTGGCAGCATCAATACGTTGGCAAGAATTACAATGCTGAAGTGGGTTATGTGCCGCGCACAGGATATATCAACGTGAATCCGAATGTGGGGTATTTGTTCTTTCCAAAAGGGGGAAAAGTATTGTCGCATGGACCTAGCTTCTTTTTATTTCATTATTTCAATGAGTCATTTAAAACCACCGACAATACAACGGGTGTCTTTTATAATATTATTTTTAGAACCAAAAGTACCTTAACGGTTTGGACAGCAAGCGATTATGTCCAATTGTTGCGTCCATTTGATCCCACCAATTCAGGAAAAGCGACTTTAGCAACAGGAACAAAACATTCTTGGAAATCCTTTGGCGGTGACTTAGTTTCAAAGCCGCAAAGCTTGTTTACTTACTCTTTATCTTGGCGTTATGGCGGTTATTACGCCGATGGGACACGACTGAATATCAGTACCACATGGGGTTATCGTTTTCAACCTTATGTGAGTTTAGCCTTGGCAACGAGTTATAATGACATTCGTTTACCACAACCTTGGGGGAATAGGACATTTTGGTTGATTGGTCCACGTGTGGATGTGACAATGACGGATAAGTTGTTCTTAACGGCTTTTGCGCAATACAACGAGCAACAAAACAATATGAACCTCAATACCCGTTTGCAATGGCGTTTCAAACCTGCTTCCGATTTGTTCCTTGTTTATACCGATAATTACTTGCCAGAGCCCTTTGCGGTTAAAAATCGGGCGTTGGTGTTGAAGTTTACTTATTGGTGGAATCTTTAGGAAAAATACTGAGGAGGTAATTAGTCTTAAAAAATGGATTATATTTGTTGAAAAATAACATTTAATATGACAGTTCAAACAGTTTATGACCATGTGGCTGA
This sequence comes from Saprospiraceae bacterium, assembly GCA_043744475.1. Taxonomy (GTDB): domain Bacteria; phylum Bacteroidota; class Bacteroidia; order Chitinophagales; family Saprospiraceae; genus JAAFJT01. The sequence continues at coordinate 1,366 of JAYTUR010000371.1, forward strand.
TTTTATTGCGGATATGAATCCCAAAAAATTGCTTAAATTACGTGCGACTGACGCTGAACGTGAGCGTTTAGCTGCCCTTATTGAACAAGAGAAAGAATCAGGTTTAACACCTGAGGAAAAAGATGAACTTGATCATTATTTGGTTTTAGAAAGACTGCTCCGTCTTGCTAAAGCGCATGCGCGTCAACGATTGGCTTAATTGATTCTCTCTACTTTCTTTAAAATAACTTACCTATTTTGGAGGAAACTCCTTGTAAAACCCACCTCGTGTACCGACGCTTCGAAAGATAAGCACATCATTTATTAGTTCAAACCCGATTCGATACATACCCGAACGGATACGGTAATAACGTTTCCCTTTACGACTTGAAAGGCTTTTAAGGTGTTTAATAGAGCTAAGAGAGGGCGCGGCTTCACTTGATTCAAGAACATCAATAACGCTCAAGCGAGTGGGTTTAGGTAGTTCTCTCATTTGTTTCTCAAAATAGGGTGTCAATTGAATGTTCATCAATCCAATGTTTTAAGTTCTAACAGTATGCTTTTGGTTTTTGTAAAAGAATAAGGTTCATTGTCGGGAAGACTTTCCAAACGGATGAGTGCGTCCAACAATTCGGTATCATCCTCATCTAAATCATTTTGATTCATTTCATTGAATTGAAAAGGTATTTTCAACTCTTTGAATAGATTAATAACTCTTTCAAGTTTAGTTTCGTCATCAAATTGAGCAGTTACGATTGTCATTCTTAGATTTTTAATTAAAAAAGTAAACAAATATAAGCCTTATTCAACAAAATAGCTATTCAAACTGCAAAAATGTCATTGCGATAAACGAAGCAAGAGGGGGGTATCACCGCCCCGAATGCCTTACCATTCTTTCAATCTTTTCATTCAATTTGTCCTCTCCCATTAACTGTTCCAAAGGCAGATGAAAGCGGAAACGCCAATAATGTTTGGGGTTACTCGGTTCATTGATTTGTTCGGCGGCAGCATTGTGTTTTCTCAACGTACCGTCCATGCCGACGAGGTCTTGAATAGGGAAAATTGCCCACATACTCGGCGCAGTAAAGTGTTGTTCATTGATGGCTTCGACGATTTCAGGGGTGCACTCTTTGGGTGCAACGCCTGTTTTGCCTAAGGATTTTTCATAAAATCGTTGCGCCATTTCATAATCGCTTTCCCACCAACCACGTATGGTTGACATGTCGTGACAAGACGGGCTGCATACTGAGGGGTATGGATATTGAGCCGTTTCGCCAAATTCCGTTCCGCCATCAGGCATCCGTTGTATTTTGAGTGCTACGATGTTTAAGTCGTGCATGACCGTGGGTACAGAGTTCGGAATCATACCTAAGTCTTCGCCGCAGATGAACATATTGGTCGCTTGTATCAAGGCAGGGAGTTTCCACATCGCTTGTTGTTGCCAATAGGTATCATGGCGTTTGAAGTAATAATCGTCATAAAGTAGGTCAATGATGTACTTGCCAAAATCATTCAATTCCTTGTAAGAACGGGTCGTATGAACGGTGATACGCGGGTTAAAAGCACTGTTATTACTTAGGGGTTCCTCAATCAATAACACTTCACCGACTAAGGTCATTAAGCCTTTTTCGATGCGATTATTAGGGTTTTTAGTAAATAACTGTTTGACTTTTAATTGATTATCAACGGCTTCTTTGAGTTTAAATTCATTGAAAACGACTTCATCTAAAAAGGTTGTGCGAACATAATCAGCGTCTTCGCCAAACAGTTCACTCAAAAAATGTCCGCGTATATATGGTTGTGTATAACGGTCGAGGTTGCCCCGCAAACCCACCGCATCTAATTCACGACGTGAATAAGGCAAACGTGGATTGAACAAACCTAACGTACCTTCGACTTGATTAATCGGAATTTCCCATATACGGAAAAAGCCCAAAATATGGTCAATCCGCAACGCATCGAAGTATTCACTGAGTTTTGTCATACGTTGTCGCCACCATGCAAAATTATCGCGCGCCATCACATCCCAATTGTAGGTTGGAAAACCCCAATTTTGTCCTGCAACGGCATAGGCATCAGGCGGCGCACCCGCTTGACCATTCATATTGTAAAGATGTGGCGCAACCCAGGCATCACAACTGTACCGATAAATGCCTATCGGCAAATCACCTTTCAAAACAACGCCTTGCGAACGGGCGTAATTTGTTGCTTCTAAGAGTTGATTATGGGCATGAAATTGAATAAAATAATACAAAGCCACGTCATCATAGCTTTTATACTGAGGGGTGCATAAATCGTCCACAGCTTGCTGCGAAAAGGTATTGTATGCTGTCCAATTATTAAAATTAGTTGTGTTATTAACGTCTCTCAAATGACAAAAAGCGGCGTAAGGCTTGAGCCAATCGGCATTGGTTTCTATGAATGTTAAAGCTGCTTTGTCCTTGAAAAAAGCCTCTTTCTCTTGTTCAAAAAGCAATTTGAAGTATTCAAATTTATAGCTTGAGACTTGTTCATAATCAACCGTTTCTATGGCATTGAGTTCTGCAATAGCCGCATCTAAACGCGCCGCCGCTTTTTTATCTTTCAGGTTCGCAATTGCTTGAATATTAACGTAATACGGATGCAACCCATAGACTGAAATAGCCGCATAAGGATAGCTGTCCATCCATGTTTTGGTTGCAATCGTATCGTTGACGGGCAATATTTGAACGAGTTTCATACCTGTTTTGACTGCCCAATCTACAAGCAATTTGATGTCTGTAAATTCACCAATACCCAAACCGTGTTCACTCCGCAAAGAGAAAACAGGAACAGCAATGCCTGCACCACGCCACAATTGACGATACCGATAGTTTTCATCAGTTAAGATAAGTGTATTGCCTTTGGCAGAAGGAAAAGTAAAGACACAACGCCGGTTTTCGCCTTGTTCCCATTCGATAATTTCACCTTTTTCGGTATCACACATAGCAAACTTGTATGCTATATCCACATCATAACCCTCAATCGGGATTTCGACTTGCCATAAAGGAAACTGCTCATTGGACATAATAATCGGTCTCGCCCATTGCCCTAAAGCCCTTGAATTACCCAAAACACAAAAAGAAAGGTACTTAGGAATTGATGCAGCATACAACTGAATGACAAGACGGTTCTTATTATACCCCTCCGCTTGATTCGTTCCTCGCAATGACTTTTCGTTCCTCGCAATGACATTTTTATTCAAAAAAGGCGTAGTTGTCTCTCTTTTAAAAATCACATCTTTGAAAGCCGCAGAAAAATAAGAACGGGTAATCTCATATTCAGCTCGCCAATGGTCTTGATAAAAGGCTTGTTTCTGTCCTTCTGGAATGGTCAATGTCCGAAACACCCCATGTTCCGCTAATAAACCTTTGAAAGATTGGACAATGTATTTATAGGTAATCACATCAGTATCAGTCACTTGTATCGCTACGTGCCAATTGGTGGCATCATAGCTTTGACAAATAAAAGTTTCTTCCAAACCATTCCGTTTGATTTGAATGGCGATTTGTTCACCTTTTTTAGTGCCGTAGTTGATGTGAAAATGGGTAATCATTGCTCGTAGTTTTAGGTGTGTAGAGACATTTGCATTTGAAAACAATGCAAAAAAAGGAAAAAGAAATGATGTTTGGATGTTTGAAGGCTTAGTAACGAATAAAATTTGACCAACTTTTTATTGCCACTTCCGCACAGTCAAAATCAACAAACAAAAGGCAAATGAACTCCCAAAAACCCACAGAATACTGAGGGAGGGCGACAAATCAATAGCGGTTTCATTGCCAATGATGTTGTAGGTGAGCCAAAAGAAAGGAAAGGCTTCGTCTTCGGTTTTGGTGCGACTGAGGTATTCAAGTTTAGCGTTTCGCATGGCATCTTCTTTCGATTGACCTTCTTTCAAGTTTTTATAAAACTGAATCATCACATTTTTGGAGGCTTGGTCGTCGGCAACCCACAGGCTCATAACGGTGTTCGGAATGCCCGCATATTGAAAGGCACGGGCGAAACTCATTGCCCCTTCGCCGCTACTGAGTTCGCCGAGTCCAGTTTCACAAGCGGAGAGGACGACCAAGTCGGCATTGAGGCGCAGTTTATATATTTCATTAGGAGTCAATAAGTTATCTTCAAAAGAATCATTTGAATCTGGTTGAAAAACAAGTTTTGTAAACATCGGATTCACCTCCGCCATATCCGTGTGCATCGAAAGGTGGAGACATCTGTAGTAAGCAGCATTGTCTTTAAATTGCTTTTCGCTGGCAGCTTTGCCAATGAATTTATCGCCACGTAACAGACTCGCCAATTGATTAATTTCAGTAATGCTATTGGGCAATGGGGCGAAGGGCGAATCCTTAGGATATTCAGGCGCAAAACCTGCAAATATGGCTCGTTGTCGGTTCTGGTTTGTAGGTTTCCTTTCTAAATACGCATTGGCAGAATAAGCATACAGCAATGTGTGGTTGTGTATCAGATAAGGCAATGTCCGATAACTGAAATTTGCCATAGGCATGGATGAAATCAGACCATCGAAAGGCACTAAACACAACAAACCATCGGCAATAACGACCACTTTTTGCGGTTTTTGGGGAAATATACTGAGGGGGATCTGCCAAAGAAGCAAATAGAATTGTTGCGCCATTTGAGCGTATTGTTGGCAAGTACCACCTTTGGGCGTTTGCAAAAGATAGTGGAATTGATGAACCAATGCCTCAAAATTCTGTGGTTTGGGTTGCCTAAAAAGCTGTACACGTCCACGCGAAACAGCAAAAATATATATCGCTTGTTCGCCGACAAAATACTCGAACAAAACGGTGGATTCATCTGTTGGCAAAGCCCTTTGAACATCGGCAAGTAAGGCATAAGGGCGGCTGTATTTGAGGCGATAATAATTGGGATATTTTGTTTCAAACGTTTTAGTTAAGCCTTCTAATCGGTTTTTGAGGCTATCGAGTTGCCGTTTGAACTGTGATACTGAGGGGTCGCTTTCATCTTTTTGATTGTTGGAAAGGGCTTCGTGGAGGCTATTCTCGAGCTTTGCTATTTTATCTCTATAATCGAGCAAGGCATAACGGTCGTTTGTTTCGAGTTCATCTTCGGCTTGTCCCGTCCGAATCGCTTGCAGCAATGTGGCGGCTTTGCTGCGTTCAAAAATCTCGAAAGCACGGGTTAAATATTCTGGATTGTTCTCTCGTTCGTAGAGTTGAAAAGCAGCATAAATGCCTTTTTCATAAAGCGGATACATCAATTCGAGCAAATATTGTTTGTCATAATCATTCGTAAAACTACTGCGAATGGACTCAATGACATCAATCCCTTCTTTGGCAGTCCGATACGCAACAGCTTGATAATTAGTATGTTGCAAAGGTTGTGCGACTGCCCAATCGAGCAGAATGCCTGTTTTACAATCCAATAGTTTAAGAAACGCTTGTCTGTTGATGATTTTATCGGCGTTTGGATTGTCGCGGTAATCATCGCAATGAAATGTCGGGTCGAGTGCTGTAAAGCCGTTGTTGATGGCTTTAATGGCTTCTGCAAAACGTTTTTGTTCTTGTCGAACCGCCGCAATGTCCAAATAACTTTGAGCGATTTGGCTGTTTTGTTTTTTTTGCTCAACGGTGTTTGTTTGTTTATAAATATTGAGGTTGTAATTAAGGGCAGCCGTATAATCCAAAGCCGCTTTGTCGAGTTGGTTTTGTGCTTTATAAAAATCGCCTTCTAACTGAACATAAGCCGCTTTTATGAAAATATCTGACCCCCTCAGTATTTGAGCTTTTAACAGTCGTAAACAAGAATCAGCTTGGCTAAAATGGCGGTTTTTGATATAAGAACTGATTCTTTTATTGAGTAGATTATTGTAATTCAACTGCCAGCCAGTCATCGTTTTTGTTTGTTCAGCAATAGCAGCTGCCTTCATAAAATTAAGTTCTGCAATTGGATATTGTTTCAAATCCAGACGCAATTGAGCGTAATTCGTATAATTTAGGATATTACCAACGGATATATCATTACTTTTTAAGTATTGCTTGTAATAGTCGAATTGTCTCAAGGCTTCTGTAATATTGCCGCGCGCGTTTTCAGTCAAGTATTGATAGTAAAATGCGCCTTTAATAATACTTGAATCACTCTGTGTTTTAACTTTATTTTTTAACAGTTTTAAACCTTCTTGGATGAGTTTTT
>JAYTUR010000372.1:0-7520 GCA_043744475.1 Saprospiraceae bacterium
GATCTAACTACAGTTTTTTGAAAAATCTGTCGTCTTTTATGGTCTTATGTCTGATTGTGACAGCCTCTATACTGAGGGGGCAAACAATTTATACAGGACCCAACAATGGTGATTGGTCAACGGCTGCCAACTGGTCGAACGGCCTGCCTGCCATTGGCAACGAGCCAACAGTTGTTGGCGGTACAATTGTTTGCATCAACGGTACAGTTACGCTGAATTATGCCGTAACCAATTTTGGTTCGATTGTCAACAAAGGGACGACAACACTATCTGGCAGTATCAACAGCGGTGGTGCTTTGGATAATCAAGGCACTTTTACCATCAATGCAGGTGCGACGATGACCAGTTCAGGTGGTTTTACCAACTTTGGGACGTTGAATAATTCGGGCAATGTCAACTCAAACTCTGCTTTGTTGAATACAATAACAGGTGTATTCAACAATTTTGCGACTTGGTCGCAAAATGGTGCAGCCACGAATAGTGGCATTATAAGCAACAAAGCGGGTTTATTCTCCTGCCCTGCCCTTTTAACAAACAACAAAACGGTTGAAAATCTGTCAGGAGCAACTTGGAAAATTGATTTTGGTGGCTCTTTTACGAATGCTGTTGGGTCAACTTTATCCAATGCAGGACAAATACAAAACTTAGGTACTTTTACCAATAACACAACCGTAACCAACTCTGGTACATTTACGAATAATGGCTTACATGCGTGTACGGGAATTTTCAACAATGAAAGTGGCGGTGTTTTGAGCAGTTCTGCAACTGTAAATTTGTCAGGACGCATCAACAATAAACTGGGTGCGTCTATTACTTCGAGCTTTCGTTTTAATATTTTGGCTAATGGTTATGTCTATAATACAGCTCAATTTACCAATGCCAATATGATTGACATCGCTTTGGGTGGCACTTTTTGTAATGAAACATTGAGTACTTTGACGGGGCAATATGGTTCTGCCATCACCAATGCTGGGTATTTCAAAATTGCAGCTTCTTCGACAGTTACGACCAATGGTTCTATTACCAACTCAAAGAAATTCGATATTTATGGTACTTATGATGCTATGGGAGGTGGTCAAATCATCAATTCTGATAGTCTTTGCAATTATGGTTTAGTCAAAAATGTGAATGTCATCAATAACAGTGGTGTTTGGAAAAACTTTGGCACAACTGAAAATAACTCAGGTGGTGTTTGGACAAATACTAAAATAATTGAGAACAATAAAGGTGCGGTGATTTCAAATAACTATGAAATTTATAACAGACCTTTAGCTACAATTGTCAACAATGGTACTTTTAATAACGGCATTAGATTGTTTAATGAAGGTATAGTGACAAACAACGCCTATTTTGTCGCCACAGGTGATTTTTTGAACAAAGTCGGTGGTAACCTCATCAATATAGAGGTTTTTGTGGTTCGGGAGGGTTCCATTCAAAATGAAGGGTCTATTTCAAACCAAAAAACTCTTATCAATGAGGCTTGTTCTATCATATCCAATAAAGCAGGTGCAACCATCAACAACGCAGGTCGGCTTGAAAATAGAGGTATCATTTTCCAAAGAGGGACACTGACAGGTACAATAGTTGTTCAAGTGAATGGCTATACACAAGGTGCGGGTTCAAATGCACCTTCGTTGTGTTTGACAAGTTTGACGACTGGCACTGATGCGGCGGGTGAAGCCAAAGTATATGGTCAAAGCGGTTTTAAAGCAGGTATTGGTATTGACGAATGTACTGGTTTTCAATACTTTGCGAATGATGTCAATCGCCTTGTTTATACATGTCCTCAAATTGGACAGACTTTAAATACACGTTTCAAAATCCTTACTCGCACAGGCGACTCTTTGACTTGTACCGTGCCAACAATAGTTTTTGATAATGTCGCGCCAGTTGTCAGTAATTGCCCAAAAGATGCGACAATTTATACGACTCAAAACACAGCGACTTACACCTGGCCTATTGTAACGGGTATTGATAACTGCGGAGATATCCCCTTAGTAACTTCTACAAACGCCAGCGGTTCATCGTTTCCTTTAGGTTTAACTCAAGTAACCGTTTCGGTTAAAGATTCTCGTAACAATACAACAGACTGCATTTTTAAAGTCAATATTGTTAAAGTGACAACCACAGCAACTTGTCCTCTGACAGATGCAACAGCTCCTATTTTTTCAAATTGTCCTACTAATCAAACTATTAGCAGTAACTCTGGGAGTGCGGTTGTGGTTTGGAATACCCCCTCAGTAACGGACAACTGCTATCCTATTGTCGTTCAACAAAACTTGAATTCAGGTATTGCTTTTCCAACAGGTTCAAATACAGTTGTTTACACGGCAAAAGACCCCTCAGGTAATGTTGGTACGTGCAGTTTCACGGTAACGGTCAACAGCCCTGCGAATATTTGTACGACTGACCCACTCAAACCAATTATCGTTAATTGTCCATCTAATTTCTTTGGTATTGTCAACCCTGCTATTAACGGTGCAGTCGGTTATTGGTCAACACCGACAGCAACGGATAACTGCGGTGCAGTAAGTTTGACAAGTTCGGCTATTTCAGGTTCTATTTTTAACATCGGTACAACAAACGTTATTTACACAGCAACAGACGCAAAAAACAATACTTCAACGTGTGGTTTTACCGTCAATGTAGCGGTTACAAACCCTTGTCCGGGCGATGTGACGGGTCCTGTTTTAACTTGCCCTGCTAATGTTTCAGTTTTAACAACCAATCAAACGTCAACAGCCAATTGGGCAACACCCACAGCGACAGATGCTTGTGCGCCTGTTATTTTGAATGGTTCGCACCAATCGGGCAATATGTTCGCAATGGGTACAACGACTGTGACCTATACAGCTTCTGATAAAGTCGGAAATACCTCGAAGTGTACTTTTATGGTGATATTATCGAATCCATGTATGAACGATACGCAAGCACCCGTTTTGTCTGCTTGCCCCGCTAATCAGACATTGACATCTGCTATTGGCTCTACAACAACGGCAACATGGACAGCACCTACTGCAACTGATAATTGTACTTTGGCAGGTATAACGTCAAACTATGCGTCGGGTTCAGCTTTCAATATTGGTACAACAAATGTTGTCTATACTGCAACTGATGCTTCTGGCAATACAGCAACTTGTTCTTTTGCCATAACAGTCAATAATGACCCGTGTACAACGGATGTTACGCCGCCTGTTTTTGCAAATTGCCCTGCTAATCAACCGGTTACAACAACAAACAATGCGTGTAAAGCTGTAACATGGACTGTACCAACAGCGACAGACAATTGTACCGCCCCCTCAGTAACAAGCACTCATTCATTGAGTTTTTGCTTCCCCGTTGGTACAACAACAGTGACCTATACAGCAACTGATGTAAAAGGCAATAAAGCAACATGTTCGTTTAGTGTTACGGTAACAAGCACTATGACTTGTGATGCCATCAATACAGGCAAATGCTATCGCCTTGTCAATAAATTGAGTGGCAAAGTGTTAGGTCTTGAAGCCTTAAACAGCAACAACTATACTAATATCAATCAATATACTTATAACGATTCGCCTAATTTGCAATGGTCATTTAGCAAAAACAGCGACGGCAGTTACAAAATTATCAATCAGTTCAGCAACAATATCTTAACTTGTCATTACACCGCAAATGGCACTCGTATTTATCAATGGGATAATATCAACCATAATGCTAAATATTGGGTAATTGAAAGCAAAGGCAATTGCGAATACCGTCTCAAAAACGTTCATAGTGGTAAATACTTGGATAATATCAGTGGTGGGTCATCCGAAGGTGGTCAAATCGGCATTTATTCTGCTACCAATGGTTCTGACCAATTGTGGCGTATTGAAGAAGTTGATTGTGCCCTAACTTGTATGAATATGGGTAATATCGTTATTGACCGTTGGAAAACGAAGAACTGGAATTTCCCTATTCAAATACCGTCAACAAACCCGAATATCACGATTTATCAAGGCAATACACAAGGACCATGGGGCGTTGGCAATAATTACACTGACCGCATTAGGGGTTATATCAGTCCTCAACAAACAGGAAGTTATCAATTCAATGTAACGGGTGACGACAATGTGGAACTATTTCTGTCAACAAGTGCAAAGTCAGCTGATGCGTCGCGCATTGCCTTTATTCAAGGTTGGACAGGGGAAACAGAATACACAAAATACAACTCGCAAACCTCCTCAACGATTACTTTACAAGCCAACCAATTTTATTTCTTTGAACTTCGTCATACTGAGGGGGGCGGTAGCGACGGCTGGCGCATCAGTTGGAAAACACCTTCTAATAGCTCTTGGCAACCCATTCAATCACAGTATTTAGCACGGTCTTGCAACACAACTTATAATGAAACAACGACTGCTACTGTTTTTGAATTTAATGCCCGTGCAGACTACAAAAAAGCGAAACTTCAATGGGTCAGCAACAGTGGTAAATATAACGATTATTATCAAGTTGAAAAAGCAGATGAGAAAGGTGAATTTTCAAAAATCGGTCTCGTCAATGCCTCAACAGGTAATGATGTTACGACTGTTTTTGATTTCACAGATTCAAATCCAAGCGAAGGCGATAATTATTATCGCATAAAAACAGTGGATTTCAATGGTTTTGAATATCTTTCAAGCATTAAAAAGGTCAATTTCAAAGATGTGGTAACGGCTAGCGTTTTCCCTAATCCTATTGATGATGTCTTGAATATTGATTTAACTTCTTATGAAGGACATGCTGTTGGTATTTCAATATACAATGGCATGGGCAAATTAGTAACATTCAAACAGGTTGAAAAAGCCTCTGCATCACCTGTGCAAATACTCACAAGCGATATGCCTGTTGGCTCATACCTCGTCCGCTTTACACCAGAAGGCAAACGAGACATGACAAAACAAATCATCATCGCTCGTTGATTTTAAACATTTCTGTCAGAGTTAATTTTTAAACAAAAGGCATTCCAAAATCATTCGGAATGCCTTTTTGTATTTTTAGGAAGTATTATTGCATAAAATCCTCTCCCAAAACCTTCCGCAAATATCGAATCACATCTACCGCATTTTCCTTACTAAAACACATCGGCGGTTTAATTTTCAGCACATTGTTTTGAGGTCCATCAACGCTCATCAAAATGCCGTGTGTTTTCATTCGGTCAGCGAGATACGATGTTTTGTCTGTGGCAGGTATTTTTCCTGCTTCAACTAACTCAAAACCTAAAAACAAGCCTTCGCCACGCACATCACCGATAATGGGAAATTCGGCTTGTAGTTGACGTAGTTCATTTTTCAAAAAATCACCTATTTCGAGGGCATTTTCTTGTAATTTCTCCTCTTTTATCACTTTTAAAACGGCGAGACCAATCGCGGATGAAACGGGATTGCCACCAAATGTATTGAAATATTCCATACCATTTGCAAAAGCCAACGCCACCGCTTCCGTACACGCAACAGCCGCCAAAGGATGCCCATTGCCAATCGGTTTGCCCATGGTCACGATATCAGGCACAACGTCATGGCGTTCAAAACCCCAAAACCGCTTCCCTACCCTACCAAAACCGACTTGTACTTCATCTGATATACACACGCCACCTGCTTTGCGAACAGCCGCATAAGCCAATTTTAAATAATTATCAGGCAAATCAATTTGTCCACCACAACTGACAATACTTTCAGCGATAAAAGCCGAAACACCGCGTCCTTTGGCTGTGATGTTACGAATTGCTTCACCAATATGCGCTGCATATTTTGCGCCCGTTTCGCTATTTTTGCCTTGATATAGCCCTCTAAAACTATCGGGTAACGGCACAATATGCGTGTGTTCGGGCTTACCTTTGCCGCCTTTGCCATCAAATTTGTAGGAACTGATGCCGATACAGCCGTTTGTATTGCCATGATAACCCACTTCAAGCGCAATCACATCTTTTTGACCTGTAACCGCTTGTGCCATCCGCAAAGCCAATTCATTCGCTTCACTACCTGAATTTACGAAGTGCAAAACAGACAATTCTTTGGGCAATGTTTTTGCCAATTCTTGTGCAAAATCAAGGATATTATCGTGTAAATAACGTGTATTGGTGTTCAAAACCGCCATTTGCTGCTGCCCTGCTTTGACTACTGAGGGGTGTTCATGTCCGACGTGCGGCACATTATTGACGGTATCTAAATAACGTCTGCCTGTATCGTCAATCAAGTATTGTCGCTCCCCCCTAAGTATTTTCAGTGGTTTTTTATAAGAAATGCTTAGACTTTTACCCAAATGCTTTTTTCTAAAAGCCAAAAGTTCTTCATGCGTAGGTGTTTGTAAAGGTTTCAGTTGTTCATTTTTAAACAAAACATTAGGGTCAGGGGAAATTGAAGACCACACATCTATCGTATTCGGCGAAGCCACACCATTAAAATTATTTTCAAAACCCATTAAATCTAATATGATTTGGAAATGCAAATGCGGTGTCCAATTCCCATTTTCTTGTGGATTGCCCAATTCACCAATCTTTTTGCCTTTTCTAATTTTCCTACCTAACGGTGCTTCCGTAACACTTTCACTACTCAAATGACCGTAAAGCGTATAAAAAACGCCTTTTTTATCAAATTTATGCTTCAAAATAATCATGCCGCCATAATCTTTATCGGCAATATTAAAGACAGATGAGACCACTTCTCCATCAAAAAGAGCATGAACAGGTGTCTTTTCCTTTTGCCAAAAATCAACGCCCAAGTGCATCGTTCTGTATTCATAGCCATTGTTACCCTCTTTTTCAAAGGCTTTGGTCGCGTAAAAAGGACGGGCTTCCAAATAGCCACCTGCTATAAGTGCATCAGGGTTTTCTATTTGTAAATGTTTGATTTTTGAGGTAAACGTATTGACGTTTTTATATTCCGCATAGTTGCCCAAAAACAAACTGCCGATACTTAAATCTAAATTATAAATGCTTGAAAATGAAAGCGTTGGTAATAAATGATGCACACTTAACTCTTGGGTGGCTGCCCAATCTTCAAATGCTTTTTGATGCGGCACAGGTGTAAAACCACAGGCGGCACGGAAAGAAAAGTGTGCATACTGAGGGGGTATGTTTTTCCATTTAAACAACAAATCCCATGCAGGTTTTTCGCTGATTTGCAAATAAGCATTGTCGGGGTCTTCAACTTTATTGAGTGCCGATTTTGTGACGCTGATTGCCAAACGCATGCCGACTAAGGTATAAAGCATAGACAATTCACGTTCTTGCAAAGGGTATTTTTGATGATAACCCGCCACCAAAGGCAAGGCAGCCGCCAAAGGGTCGGTCTGATTCATCACAGCATAAGCCAAAGCCACTGCTAAATCGTTGATGGTTTGTGTATAAACAGCATCACCATAATCTATGACTGCTAATACTGAGGGGATAGTTAAATTGTCATCAACAATGATATTATTATCGTTGGCATCGTTGTGAATGACGGATTGTCTCAGGGTTTTATAGTCTTTTTTAAAATCAACAAATTGGTTTAAATAAAAAGTCAAACCTGTTTTTT
>JAYTUR010000373.1:0-7515 GCA_043744475.1 Saprospiraceae bacterium
AATACCTGCCATTCCATTTCTTATGCCTTATTTTATGGGTATTAATTTATTGAGAAGGACAGGCAGTAAAAGTGACTGATGATTAATTGTAAATACAAAGTTCAGTGCTGACATCGGAGGACACATCTTCGTGGCGAAAGCAAAACGGCATATAACAAAAGTATTTGCAAAAGCAGGGCTGGACAATGAAACTTCAACATCAGCAACATGGCATCTGTAGTTCAGGCTGACATTTATAAATTTGACTTTTAGTTGTTAACTTAAACTTTAGTTTTTCAATCAGCATTTGTACCGGGCAGACGAGCAATGAATTCCCTGCCTTCGCAAATACTCAACGTTGGTAGTAATTTTTACACACATTACATTAATAATGAAATTCTCATAAAATTTATAGAACAATGCAGACGGGCAATTTATTAAAACAAGTGGCTTTCATAAAAGAGATTGATAAGTTAAAATACATTCAACGCAAAACTAAATTATTCAACAGCGACAGACATGAAAATGATGCTGAACACAGTTGGCATTTAGCAATGATGACAATTGTATTGGCAGAACATTCGGATAAGCCAATTGACGTGCTTAAAGTTTTGAAAATGGTGTTAATCCACGACATTGTAGAAATTGATGCGGGTGACACTTTTATCTACGATACGACAAAAAGCCACACAAATACAGAAGAAGAACTTAGGGCAGCTAAACGAATTTTTGGACTATTACCGACAGAACAAGCAGCCGAATTTATTATAATCTGGAAAGAATTTGAAGATGGACTGACTGATGAAGCAAAGTTTGCAAAGTCAATGGACAGGTTCGAACCATTGCTACAAAACACGTCAAATAATGGGGGGACTTGGGCAGAATTTAATGTGCCATATCAAAAAGTTTATGAAAAGAAAAAAGCAATTCAAGATGGTTCAACATCCATTTGGAACTATGCAGAGCATTTAATTAACGAAAGTGTGGACAAAGGCATTCTAATAAAGCAAACTGACTGACCGAAACCACAAATGCAAAAACAATCAACGTCTGTTCTGGTTTTAGTTAACTAAAATTCCCCCTCAGTATCAGAATGGATTAACAGACATGTAAGGGGGAGATTGCAGAGATTTGCCTAAGTATTATACAACATCATAAAACGAAATTCAAACAATGAAACTTAGACCAGAAGAATTAACAGAAAACGGATATACCCTGCTTGACAGTTTAGGACACAAGGAAATTGTGCCGTTTATCAGGACTTACATCAAAAAGCGGACTTTTTTTTCGACTTTTTATCTAATGAGTAACTTAGTTGCTGTGGGGCTCATTGGCTATTACTTTTATGCGTACTATCACTCGGGCAATTTTAGTTTTGATAAGGGCTTTACGCACTTTAGTTACGGTTTGGCTATTGCATTCGGACTGGTGCCTATTCACGAATATATTCACGTGCTTGCCTATAAATCGCAAGGTGCAGAGCATACATCTTATGATGCCAACTGGAAAAAATTTTATTTCATGGCGCTTGCTAACAAGTTTGTGGCGAACAGAAAAGAATTTCAAATAGTCGCCCTTTTACCATTCATTGTTATTTCAACAACATTACTGATTTTATTATTTTTTGTAGGACAATTGTGGTCTTTTACGATACTCGGCGTTCTTTTGACACATACAGCTTTTTGTTCTGGTGACTTCGGCTTGTTAAGTTACTTTGATTACCACAAGAGCAAAGATGTTGTCACTTACGATGACGTTGAAAATAAAATATCCTACTTTTACGGAAAAACACTTTAACAAATGACTATTTGGACAGCGTAAAAAAGCAATTTGCGTATTATAAAATGCTGGCAGACGAGATGTTTGCGCAAATGTCAGATGAGCAATTATTTTGGCAATTTAATCCAGAAAGTAACAGTATTGCCACCATTGTAAAACATCTGTGGGGAAATATGATATCTCGGTGGACGGACTTTTTGACCAGTGACGGTGAAAAAGAAACGCGACAAAGAGATGCCGAATTTGACAACGACATCACAGACAGAGCTGAACTGTTGACCAAATGAGAGGAAGGGTGGACTTGCTATTTGATGCCATCAATCCACTGACTGACAACGATTTGATGCAAGAAATTTACATCCGGAATATGGGACATACGGTTGTTGAAGCTATCAATCGGCAATTGGCATTATTGCTTTGATGGTCAGTGCTATTGTTTTTCATATTTCAAGAGGTGAAAAATCAGTCATTGGTTTTAATATTTTTGTTTTGGCTGTCGCTTTATTTGTCGCTTGCGGACGGTTTTGAAAATCCAAATCAGTATTGCTGAATTGTGCATTTGGATACCCCCTCAGTATTTAAACACTTTTTTAAACATTAAACTAAAGTCATCAAAAATGAAAAACCTTACAATCCGCTTTGTGCTATTGGACTTGTTAATTTGTTTATTAATAGCACCAAAGTCTATTTTCGCTCAAGAAGAAACAGGCGGAAAAAATGCTAAAATTGAAGCCACTTACCTCAAAGAAATCACTCAATTGGCAAAAAGTACGTCCGTACAAAAGGCTTTTAAATCCATCGTCGCTCAAACGAAACAAAATCGGGACGAGTTGATTATGCTCACTCAGATTGCCGCACCACCTTTTATGGAAAACAAACGGGCGGCTCGTTACTTGACAATGCTGAAAGAAGCAGGTGCAGATTCTGTTTGGATTGACCCTGTTGGCAATGTCATTGCTTTGCGTAAAGGAAAAAATGGAAAAAAGTGTGTCGCTCTTGATGGTCACTTAGACACCGTCTTTCCTGATGGCACAGATGTGACCGTAAAAGTAAAAGGTGATACTTTATATGCTCCGGGCATTGCCGATGATACGCGCGGTTTGATTATGGTTGCCTCCGTTTTGAGAGCCCTCGAAGAAGCCAAAATAGAAACAGAATCCGATATTTTATTTACAGGCAGCGTTGGCGAAGAAGGCTTGGGCGATTTACGCGGCGTGAAACAACTATTCAGTGACAAAAGTCGAAAGATTGACTCTTGGATTTCTATTGATGGCGGCGATTTAGGTCGTGTGAACACGATGGGTTTGGGTTCTTATCGTTATCGGATTACTTATCATGGCCCAGGTGGACATTCCTGGGGCGCATTTGGTTTGGCAAATCCGCAACATGCTTTGGGTTCTGCCATTCATTATTTTTCAAAAGCTGCTGATAAATTCACCGTACCCGCTGCTAAAACGAGTTTTAATGTGGGTAGAATTGGCGGCGGTACATCCGTCAATTCTATTGCTTTTGAATCATGGATGGAAGTAGATATGCGTTCGGAAATCCCCGAAAACCTTGACCAAATTGATGGTATTCTAAAGGCTTCTGTCCAACAAGCCTTAGAAGAACACAATGCTATGAAGCGCATGGGCCCGTCCTTAACAGTTGACGTTGTTAGAATCGGCAATCGCCCTTCTGGTGAATTGCCTGAAAGTTTACCACTCATTCAACGTTCTTTGGCGGCCGTCACTTATTTTGGCGAAACGCCGCGTGTGACGCGCGGTTCTACTAATTCCAATATCCCAATTTCAAAAGGTATTCCTGCCGTTACACTTGGTCGAGGTGGCAAAGCGGGCAATAACCACTCACTCAATGAATGGTGGTTAGAAGATGGTGAAAGTTATAAATCCATTCAATTGGCTTTATTGACTTTGTTGGTTGAAGCAGGGCTGGTAAAACAATGATTTTTATTTGGGTGCATAACAAATTCGCACTAAACTATTACGGACAGTTTTTCGCTGCGCTCGAAATGCGCCCTTTGAAAGTTTTTTTTTGGAGCGCGTGTGTTTTTCGAGCGTAGCGAGAAACAGTGAGAAACTGTTTTGAAACCTACTTCTTGAGATTGACTAATTTAGCCGCGCATAAAATTCTCTCAAAAAGAGGGGTAATTATGTGTTATGGAAAAACAGATTATCAAAAAGAAACATCGTAAATACGATGCTGGTTTCAAACAAGAAGCCCTGAAATTAGTTCAGGCATTCGGGGCTGGATTATCAATTCCCTTATACTTTTGAGCAGTAGTTTTTAGATGCCCTAAATATCAAAAATTAGAGCTTAATTTTTACAATTAACCGTGCGGCATAATTAGCACACCTCATTAGAGAGTCTGCCTGCCCAACCGCACAAGGATAGACAAGCGGGCATGCTGACATTAAGACAACCATGCACTATTCGCACGTCAGTAACCAGAGCATCAAAAAAATAATCAGCCCTCTGGATAAAATGCAAAAACGTGTGTCTATCTTTGTGAAATCACAAGTGATATATTATGTCAATTTTTTAAAAAAAACAAGAATAAATTTTAAAATTATGTTACAAAAATTTACAACAGCAGACAAACTGCTCATGGTCGCGGCTTTTCTTTCGCTCATTTTTTCGGAAACATTATGGTTTCAAGGAGAACATGAAGCAGGCATTTTTATTGGTATTTGGGTACCTTCTATCTTGTGTTTCGGTATTTACTTAAAATGTATAAATAATTTCAAAAATGATTAGTCTCTTACCTTTTTTCGCTGGATTTATCACTTTATTATTCGGATTTGGCTTTTATTCAGGATTACAAGAGTTCAAAAAGCTTAAATAGTGCGTTGTTTAAGGTTTGTCAAATTTTTTTTAGGAAGCCTCGCTGGCATAAGGTTTGTATTAAAACGCCCACCCTTGTAAGCCTCTGAAGACGGGACACATACTATTCAGCACGTCTTCAGAGGTAACAGGCTTTTTGACAAAAATGTCAGTCTCTTTTCAAAATCAAAAATGCGTTCAAACAGAAGTTTCGTTTGAGCGCATTTTTGGTTTTTACTGAGGGGGTTACCCACTTGCTCAAGTAGTTCATTAATCTTAACCACAATCATTAAACAAACGAACGACGGTGCTGGCATCTCTTTCTTGACCGATGTACACGATACTGAGGTTACGGAGGAAACGATAATTAGCGTTTTAATTCAGTATTAAGTAGAGAGTAGAAAGTAAAAGGGTATATGGATAAAGCACAAGTTGTTGAAAATAAGTCGCTTAGCTATCTCAATATACACTACTGTCTTCTACTTAAGATAAATAAACTTAACCATCGCTTCAACGACCCCCTCAGTAAGCGGCAAGTCTGTTTGTTGATAGACCTTTTGCGCACTTATCATATTCGCTTCACCGTCTTTAAGGACATGCGTCATTTTATCAAAATAAACAAGTTTGGCTTTCGGATTGGCTTTTGACAACATCTCCGCTTCTGTGGGCGGCACTTGAATATCGTTCTTACCTGAAATGAGTAAAATGGGCAGTTTTAGTTTGGTAATTTCCATTTGAGGCGAATATTTCATGACTGAAACTATGAATTTTTCAATCGCTGGATTTGCGACACTGCGCAACATAGGCGGAAATGAATCTACTTTTTCGCCTTTTTTCCATTTCCCATACACTTCTTTGAGTTGCGGCACTAAAAATGGGGCTTGTTTACCGAGCTGTTCATAGATAATGCTATCCATACTTTGCGCCGTACCGCATAAAGAAATCAAAGCATCGGTTTTTGTTTTTTGAACTGTCAGAAGGGCAATCAAAGAGCCTTCAGAATGACCTGCAATAATGAATTTGGTAAATCGTCTCTGGCGTTTCATGGATTTTAAAGTGTCCGTCCAATGTATGGCATCGTTGACAAAATCATCAAAAGTCACATCTTCTACCTTTTGTGTCATTTTGCTTTTGCCAATATGTCTTTTGTCGTAACGGAAACTGGCAATGCCTTTTGCTGCCAAACCTTCTGCCAACATCTTAAAGCTATTCGTTTTTAAACCCAAAGCACTGTTGCAATCTCTATCCGTAGGGCCAGAACCTGCAATGATGAGTACAATAGGCATACGTTTGACAAAGACAGGTGTTACCAAAGTCCCTTCAAGTGAACCGTCTTTGAGTTTGAGTGTTATAATTTCCTCTTTATACTGAGGGGTCTGTGTGTACGCTAAATGCGTACAGAATAAGAGCAAAAAAGTAAGCGAAAACAGTTTTTTCATATAGCATAATTTAGTAAAGGCAAAAAGGTATTGGATACTTTTAAAGTGTCCAATACAGGTTCGATTATAGTCGTCATAGACAATAAGGTTCCGATCATGTTCTGTTCGGGTGAATTCTCCCAATAAAGTGCATAGGTAATTGCGTGTTCATTGGTAGATGTATTTTCAATTAAGAGATAAATGGCGTTTTGCAAATCATCATTTTTAATAAAATTTTCAACGTTGGTTCTGATTGTTTCTATGATGCGGTATTTTGAATAGTGAATGTTGTGATGATAATCGGTAAACATCTAAAATAAATAGGTGCAAATCAATTGAAGCGATAAAGAAAAGCAAAACGAAGTGGCAGTGACAGTTGTGTAGTCGGTTTCAGTCGTACTTTGAGTTCTAAACGTCTCATCCGGTAGTAATTGTTCACTGTTGTAAATGTAACGCTTTTTTGCAAAAAAGCAAATAATATGATTGTTTTTAAGTTTTAAAGAAAATTGGCATAAGATAAAGGAGAATAAAATGCCCAATCGTTGCGGGAATGGTATTGTCAAATTAACGCAAAATACTGAGGGGGTATGGGTTGGGAAAAGAGACATTATTTTGGGTTTGAATAATCGTTCTAATTGAGAATTTGTTATTCACTAGCCTAGTCTTTGGTCATTTTTAATTTCATAAGGTTTTACGGTTATACAGAGTCGAAATACTGAGGGGTAAAGAGCCCCTCAGTAAAACATCCGATTTCCACCCCCCAATTATCCTTTCGGTAATTGGGTAATGGAAATTTGGATTTTAAAAGACTGTTTTTTAGGTTGTTAAGCGTCTAAAAAAGATGACAGGATGTTTTAAATCATAAAGTTTGTTTTCGGACAAATGAAATGGGCAGTCTGCATTTTGGTTAAAATAATGATTATAATTTATTGCTTGGCAATTTGAACTGTAAGTGTGTACAAAGGCATTTTTTTTAATAGCTTGTTGCAACTTTTTTTTAAAATAGTCTTCAATTTTGAATTCATTTTTATAAAACAATGACATTCAAGTCTTTATAAAAAACAAATGAACCGAAAAGTTAAGGTTTTTCTAAATTCTACTTTTTTTAGAAAAAAAACCGTCGTTTTTCGTTAAAAAAAGATTGAACTCGCCCACTTTACTTATGAATCCGATTTCACCGAATCAATAACATGGCTCAAGAGACTTCAACACTTATTCAACACATTAAAACAGGTGCTTTGCAAAAAGCCATCGAAATGGTTTATGCCGATAGTTATTGGCAACGCATTGCGCACCACCGTTTTAAAAATTTTGAGCGCAAGCTCAATCCACCGCATGAATGGCAAGACATTTTTCATGAAGCCGTCATTCGATTTGTCCAACAGGTGGCAAAAGGGGCGGAGGTGCAGCATGGCGGCAACTATTTTGGTATGATTTGCCACAATATTTGCTTCAAAGAATTGGAGAAGTTAGAAGGTCGGAAAGTAAAAAAAGAAGTTGAAGAACCTGTTTTGGC
>JAYTUR010000374.1:0-7482 GCA_043744475.1 Saprospiraceae bacterium
AACAAAAGACCGTTGATAATCAATTGATTATCAACGGTCTTTTGTTTAAATTCTGTACGCACGACTGGACTCGAACCAGCACACCTTGCGGCACTACCCCCTCAAAGTAGCGTGTCTACCAGTTCCACCACGTGCGTATTACTCTGGAAGCAGTGCAAAGATAATTGGGTCGGCGTTGTTTTTACAAGAATTTTCAAGAAAATATTTTTTTTTAATTTTTTTATTAACCTGTTTCTGTCACATATTATATAAATAATGGCTTAATGTGGTTACTTGTTTTTTGTGATTTGGCATAAAATAAGCATATATGCGTCTTTTTATTTTGAAAATATGTAAAAATAAAGTATTTATATTCTTAATTATCTGTTTTCATAAAATAAAGCGATGTCACATTATTATGATTTGCATATATTGAAATTTAAAAACTATAAATATATTTGTGACATACTTTGAATTAAACTACTTAGTTACTCAAAGTAAAATAACATGAACAGTATATTTACACACTTTTAAAATCGGTCCGCCCATGGAACATTTTCTACTTTTCTTTCTGCTTTTTTGCGGAATGTTCGTACTTGTATCCCCCGTTTGCAAAAACCCACGTCATCTTAGTTCTGATGGTTCAAAAAAAAGTTAATTTTTAATTTTGAACAGTTTCAGGTTCGGGGAAAGTCAACCAAAAATTATTGATGCCTTCGCCCTGAATGATTTGTAGTTCTTGCCGATTAAGCATTTCTAACAAGGCGAGAAAAGTGATGATAGCATGTAGGCGATTCTCAAATGCGCCAAAAACCTGCCCGAAGTCGCTTTTCTTGCCTTCTTTTATTTTAGATAAAATAAAATCTCTTTGCAACTCAACAGTATAATTGTAGGTATAAATACTGTGCATGGGTCTTTTCTGGTCTTCGTCAAATTGCCGCATCATGCGCTCAAATACCCGAAGCAAACGAAATAATGTTAGGCTTTCTAACTCATTGTCAACCAATGCTTTAACCGCAATATCTTTCAGCTCATTAACAGTGTTTCCTCTGCCTTCTCGACCAGCTCTGCTTTCCTCTAATTGGCGCAATTCATCTAAAACACTTTTATAACGCCTGTATTCCAACAAGCGACTAACAAGTTCTTCGCGTGGGTCAATTTCATTGCCTTGTTCATCAATTTGCTTACGGGGGAGTAGTAATTTGGCTTTTATACGCATCAAAGTAGCTGCAACAACAATGAATTCACTTGCCAAATCAATATCCATTTCTTCGAGTTCACGAATATAAGCTAAGAAATCTTTGGTGATTTTAGCAATCGGGATATCATAAATATCTAATTCGTCTCGTTCAATGAAAAACAAAAGTAAATCAAAAGGTCCCTCAAACTTGGCTAATTTTATTGTGAAAGTATCGTTTGCCATGCGTTGTTTATGTAGAATTGTCGCGTCGCGTTTCTTAATTTATCTTTATAGATAATTAAAAATCAATATTTTATGATTTTAATATCTTAAAATATTGATTTTTTGTGCAAATATAGTTCAATCAAAAATGTTTTTCTTAAAAAGCCCATTAAACTCAATAGCCGCCCATTGTCAACAAATCTCTCAAAGACACACCAAGTCTATTAACATCAAACCCTGTTTCGCCGCCGATTGTCCATTTGTCCCAGAATTGCCAAAATGTGTGTTTTGACCAAATTGTAGGCAATTTAGGTTGCTTCAAAGTTGTACCATAATGGGCTACCCAAAGAGGATATTTGTCAAACCCTTTTGGACTTAGAAGCAATTCGTCCCATACACGCCTTGATGTGTAGATAATGGGCCTGCGTCCTGTCTTTTTTTCAACAGTTTCAAGCCATTTTTTCATTCGAGCAGTGATATTTTTGCTTTCACTTGGGAAGTTTTTGGCTTGTGTTTCATTCAAAGGTTCGACATCATAGACGGGCGGTAGAACGCCCTGGTCAGACCAATTTAAGCCACCACTTTTGCAAGCATTCAGAAAGCAATTTATTTCACCTGTCACATCAGAACTGAGCAAATTTGGAAAATGATAGGCTCCCCTCAGTATAGTTCTGGCTTTAAACTCCGCAAAATGTTCTTCAAAACGCGGGTCACTCAATGTATTTGCTTGTGAGGCTTTGATGAAACAAAACCAATAATTGTTTTCAATATCCGTCCAAAAAGCATCCGTATTGGTACCATCATGGCGATAAACATCTGTACCTAGCACTTCGGGCATCGCTATGTTGCTCAGTACATCGAAAGTGATGGGTCCGATAACGCCATCCACCAATAATTTCTCGGATTTTTGAAATTTTTTCACGATGGTATCGGTGTTTTTGCCAAAATCACCATCTATGTCAAGGTTTGGATACAGTTTTTTGAGTAAGCGTTGTACAAAAATGACTTCATCGCCGTTGTCACCTTTTTTGAGTATTTTCATGTTGGAATAGGAGGTAAAATGGTTAAAAATTATTTTTTTTATTTCATACAAATCTACAAAAATAACTTTAAATTATAAAGTGATTGATGTTTTTATTTTTGAAAACAGAGCTACATTTTTTTATATACAAAAACCTCTCCTTCGCCGAATGACAATGTAAAACGCCCCTCTATGCTTTTTCGTAAACGGACAATTGAGCCATCAGTCGAAAAAAATGAGAATGTTACTCCATCTGTTTCTTTCAAGGCATAGCGTTGATTTTTATAGCTAAAAATGATTTGTTTTCCTTGGTTTTGAATCAATAAAGTATCATTTTTCACCAAATCACCTTTGAAATTTAATGTTTTTACCCCCCTCAGTATTGTTGCATTTTGTGCTTCAAAAACCATTAAATCATCAATTTTTCCTTCAGATGAGACCCATTTCCCTTGTAAAAACTGCAAAGCCGCAAATTGTTTTTGACCCCTCAGTATCGCCTCATGTTCTTGCGTCACAACCCAACTGACAACACCGCCAATGGCTATCAACAGTATCGTTACAGCCACCACACGCCAATGCGTTGGCACAGGTTCGCGCTTCTGCCGACGCTTACGCGACGAAACCAAACGTTTTTCAAGGCGTTGCCAAGTCTCTGCTTGTGGTTGTTCGACGAGGTTTTCGCTTTCCTCTCTGAACATGTCGAATAGATCCTTTTCTTCCATCTTTTTATTTAGTGGATAATTCATAATGGATAACGGATAGTGGATAATTAAAATATTATCCATTATCCGTTATCCATTCATTTTTTCCAATTCCCGCCGCATTCTTTCCTTTGCCAAAATAAGTTGTGATTTTGATGTATTGATACTAATATTGAGCATTTCAGCAATTTCGATGTGTTTATAACCTTCAATAACAAACAAATTGAACACTGTCCGATACCCTGTCGGCAAACGTTCTAGCAATTGTAAAATCTCTTTTGCCGCCAATTCATGCTCTATACTGAGGGGTATTGCATGGTCTATCGAGTTCAATTCAGAACCATCTGTATCAACCGTCAAAAGTCGCTTTTTTCTCAAAAACATCAAAGCTTCATTGACAACAATGCGCCGAATCCAACCCTCAAAACTGCCTACCGATTGAAACCCTTGAATATTATCGAACACCTTGAACATCGCTTCCACCAACACCTCTTCCGCATCTTCGCGCGACGAAATGTAACGACGACATACACCGAGCATCTTCGGGGCGTACCGTTCGTACAAAAATCGTTGGGCTTTAGCGTCTTGCTGTCGGCAACGTTCTATGAGTTCAAATTCTGTCAAAACATTTCGATTATAGGATTATTCACAATTAAGTACAAGGTTCAAATAAAAAGATGAAAAATCCATTGTCTTTGGTGTGTTGGGATAAAAAAACGCCAATGATTTGTCAGTCATTGGCGTTTTTGGGAATCAAACCCGCGTCGTCGCAAACAATCGTCGAACACTGTAACGGCCTGATGTGCCATGCACATATACCATTAAAAGACCACCTATGATGGCAATGTTTTTCATAAAATGGAGGGCAACGCTGCGGCGTGTTTCGTGGTCGTGTAGCGGTATTTCCCAAAATTTATCAAGGATAAATGTCAATGGAATCCAATAAAAAAGTATCAATAATGCCCCAAAACCAGACCGATAACCCAATGAAATCAATGTTGCACCTAGAATTAAGCAAAAGCAAGAGCCATAAATCAATAAGTCTTGATGCCAAAAAATACTGTAGTCAGACATGGTTTTCCGCGTAGCGGTCATAAAAAACATCTTGTCATAAGCCTCAAAATAAAAAATAACAGAAACGAGTAAGCGTCCGATTAAATCTAATATGTCTTTCATTGTTAGGATAATTGAAAAATCTTTAAATATTGTATTTTGAATATATAGAAAAAAGGGGAACAAATTTAACATTTTGCTTCGACTTTTGGAAAACTATTGATAATAATGAAAATCCGAAATAAAATTATGTTTTATAGTTACTAAAACCTGCAAGCAGCATGTTTGCGAGTTTGTTACCTTTTATTACTTTTGCCGTCTAAAAGAGGCTACACCAAGTTGATTAGCATATTTTTAAACCCCACGCATCCAGAGTGCTCTTTTTTTCGTATAGACTATTAATCAATAAATTACAAAATCATTTAAAAATTATTTAAAAATCATTTTTCATTGATGAAAAGCAAAAATTTTACCCGCATTTTTTTCATAGCTATAGGTTTATTAGGCTTAGTTTTATTCGTCTTTGGCTTACAATTTAATGGTACACTTAGTGACGAAATCCAGTTAACAGGCTTAGTGGGTATGGGTATTTTTGGTATTTGGGCAACAATAAGTCTTGTTGATGCCTACCTAAAACATAAAGAACTTGAAAATTTGTAATAGAATATTTGTATTCTTACATATTTAAAGAAATGAGTTGCCATTTGGTGACTCATTTTTTTTGTTTCTACATCACTTTAAATCATTTTTATCAATCAATTCTTTCGACAAACAACAACTCTTTCACTTTTTCAACGGGGGTTAATAATTCTGTATTCTTACATTCTTCGTTTCTTCGCATTTTATTCATTCAATCCAATCAAATTTTTAAAATGAAAAAACATTTACGGACTTCTTACTCCTTGCTTTTTGCTTTGTGTCTCGTTTTTACCCCCCTCAGTATTTTTGCACAAAAGATTGATTTAGAAGGGTTTAAAAACATCAAACCGCGTTCAATCGGGCCTGCTTCTATGTCAGGGCGAATTACAGCAATTGATGTGGACATCAAAAATGACATTATTTACGCGGGTGCAGCATCGGGTGGTGTGTGGAAATCAACTTCGGGAGGTGTGAATTGGACACCGATTTTTGACAAAGAATCGAATCAAAGCATTGGTTCTATCTCTGTCAATCAAGCCAATCCTGCCGAAATTTGGGTTGGCACAGGCGAGGGCAATCCGCGCAATTCTCAAAACTTTGGCAACGGTATTTACAAAACCATTGACGGCGGCAAAACGTGGAAAAACATGGGTTTGAACAACTCACGCACTATCTATCGTATCATTGTCAATACACAAAACTCAAATATCGTTTTTGTCGGCGTTCAAGGTTCTTCTTTTGGACCGAACGAAGAACGCGGGGTTTTCAAGACGACGGATGGCGGCAAGACATGGCGTAAAGTATTGTATGTCAATGACCAAACGGGTGTTGGCGATATGGTCGTTGACCCTTCAAACCCGAATAAAATCATTGTTTCAATGTGGGAGTACGGGCGCAAACCATGGACTTTCAACTCTGGAGGCAAAGGTTCAGGCATTTATACGACTTACGATGGTGGCGAAAATTGGACAAAATTGACCGATAAAGATGGTTTGCCCAAAGGCGAATTAGGTCGTTGCGGTTTGGCTATTTCACGTTCAAAACCCAATATCGTTTATGCCCTCGTTGAAGCAAAAGAAAATGCCATTTATCGCTCTGATGACGGTGGTGCAAAGTGGCGCAAAGTCGGTGTCAATGGCGACCGTCCGTTTTATTATGCCGAAATGTACGTTGACCCTTTGAATGAAAATCGCATTTACAATATTTTCAGCCGCGTACATCGCTCCGAAGATGGTGGCAAAACTTGGTCTGAGCTCCTGGATTATGGTCACGTTCACCCCGATCATCATTCTTGGTGGATACACCCAACAAATCCGAATTATATGATTGATGGTAACGACGGCGGTTTGAATATCACACACGATATGGGTGCAACATGGCAGTTTGGTGGTAATATTCCTGTTGGACAATTTTATCATGTCAATGTGGACAATGAAATTCCTTACAATCTATATGGTGGTTTGCAAGACAACGGCTCATGGGTGGGTCCTTCGGCTGTTTGGCGGTCTGGTGGCATTCGCAATGCCGATTGGCAGGAGTTATACTTCGGCGATGGCTTTGATGTGATGCCTAAAAAAGGTGATACACGTTATGTATATGCGATGTCGCAAGGTGGCAATGTGGCGTATATTGACCGCAAAACAGGCTATCAAAACTACATTCAACCGCAACATCCTGACCCCTCATTAGAATTGCGCTACAACTGGAATGCAGCGATGGCGCAAGACCCAAATAAGGATTGTGGCATCTATTTTGGCTCGCAATTCCTTCATTATTCAATGGATTGTGGTCAAAATTGGACAATTCTGTCACCTGATTTGACAACGAACGATACGTCAAAAATTAATGCTTCGCAACGCACAGGCGGCTTAACGCCCGATGTAACGAATGCTGAAAACCATTGTACTATTTTGTCAATCGCACCCAGCCCAGTCAATAAAAGTGTGATCTGGATTGGTACAGACGACGGCAATTTACAACTCACACAAGACGGCGGCAAAACATGGAAAAACTTATCTGCTTCATTACCAAATTGCCCAAAATTTGCTTGGATTCCACAAATTGAAGTGTCTCAAAAAAATGCGGGAGAGGCATTTGTTATTGTCAACAATTATCGTCAAAACGATTTCAAACCTTATGCTTACCATACCATAGACTTTGGTAAAACATGGGAGCGCATTGTCACCGACAGTCAAGTACCTACTTATACTTTGTGCTTCACTCAAGACCCAGAAACGACTAATTTATGGTTTTTAGGGACTGATGAAGGTTTGTATTTCACGATTGATGGCGGTAAAAACTGGACAAAATGGACAAACAGCTACCCCTCAGTACCGACAATGGATATGAAAATTCATCCTCGTGAAGCGGATTTGGTTATCGGTACATTTGGTCGGGCGTTTTGGGTTTTAGACGATATTCGCTTTTTAAGAGAAATTGCTAAGACAAATGCCGCTGTTTTGGACAAAAATCTAAGGATTTTTGAGCCTTCTGATGCGTATTTGGCTTACACTCGCAGCTACGATGGCGAGCGTTTTGCTGCCGATGCTGTTTTTGAAGGTCAAAATAAATCGCCTAATGCCATGTTTACCGTTTGGCATAAGCCTAAAAAAGAAGACAAACCCGCGGCAGACAAAGCCAAAGAAGAGAAAACCGAAGCTCCCGCACCTCAAGCAGGTCGTGGCGGT
>JAYTUR010000375.1:0-7475 GCA_043744475.1 Saprospiraceae bacterium
CGTGATTGTATCTCCGAACTCACGTTAAATTAGAAAAAAGCACTTCTTTGGTTTGAATACTGAGGGGGTGCTTTTTCGTTTGGTCAACACGTTCGGGGAACTTTAAAATTTCTTTAACGTGGCGTAAGTGGCGTTGTTCTAATAAATAGATAATTCCGTTAGATTTTTTTAGATTTCAAAAAAAATGTGTCTTTTAAATGTTTTTTCGTCAGAATCAAATCAAAGCATCGTATTTATTGTGATCCTTTGATTTAGCATAATATCAATATCAACCATTGAACGATTACATTTATGTATCCATCTATTCATCAAGAAAAACAACAACATATCAATGGCGCGCCTAATTTTTTTATAAACGTTGCCATCAATATTTTATCGCTCTCCTCACGAGTTGAACACACACTTTCTGTACCGCTTAAAAAATTTGGATTGACCCTGCCACAATTTAATACCTTGCGCATTTTAGCATCGAAGTTTCCTGAACCTATCATTCTCAATAAGTTGACAGAAAAGATGATTGACAAAAGCTCAAATACATCTCGTTTAGTTGACAAATTGGTTGACAAAAAACTCGCATTTAGACAGCCCTCAAAGATTGACCGCCGCCTTATTCATATATTTATCACAGAAAATGGCTTGCGATTAGTGTCAGAGGTGTCTGAAATATTAGAATTGACCTTAGAAAAGCAATTATGTTCAAAAGAGAAACAAGATACGGAAGAGCTCATAGATAGCTTAAAACGGATGTGTGTGGCATCTTAGAACCCCATTTTGTTACGAAAACGAAGCAAAAACGCAATATCAAGCCCGACTTGGTATTGCGTTTTCTCATTTAAGGATGACATTGGGGGTAATAAGTCGTAATTTTTAAGTTGTGTTGAAAAGATTTTCAGATAATTTTTTTTTTAAATTAAATCATCTGTTTACCTTTACGAAATCAATGTTTGATAAAATATAAAAAAAGGACGTAAAATGGAGCTTTTTAAGCTATTGAAAATCAATGTTTTGATTAATATGTCCTCCGATACTAAAAAAACAGAACGTAATAAATCCAATAATGCGGCAACCCATACACTATACGCTTGTAGAGACCCCAGAGGCACTGAAAATATTTTTCGACGATAACTTTGATGTTGATTGGTTAGCCATAGATACGGAATTTATTGGTGAAAAACGTTTTGAAGTGCTGCTTTGTTTGGTACAAGTCGCATCACCAAAAGGGTTTTATTTGATAGACCCCTTGGCAATTTCAGATTTGAGTTTACTTTTACAACTTATTGAAGATGAAAAGATTCTGAAAATTACACATGCAGGTGAAAACGATTATCGGCTGTTGAATAATCTTTTTGGGACGATACCTAAAAATATTTTTGATACACAATTGGCTGGCGGATTTATTGGTCATGGTTATCCTGCGTCTTATGGCAAATTGGTTGAGAAAGAGTTAAATGTGTTTTTGGATAAAGGTTATGCCGCAACCGACTGGGAAGCGCGACCGTTGAAAAAGAAACAGTTGGAATATGCCTTGAGCGATGTGTTGCATTTGCATACATTATATGAAAAAATGCAAGATAAATTATTGGTTAACAATCGTTTATCTTGGCTTTTTTCTGAATCGAAGCGTTGGGAGACCCCTCAGTATTATGAGCGTGACCCACATCGCGAGGCTTTGATGAATACGATGATGCAAAGCCTTCGATTGCCAAAACAAGTGTTTTTATTGCGCCTCTATGAATGGCGACGACAAGAAGCACAACGACTCAATCACTCGAAAGATATGGTTTTGCAATCCAAATTTATTGCACCCATCCTTCGGAGTGTTGACTCTGGAAAACAAGCGTTGATGGATTCGCGTATTATTCCCGATAGATTGGTCAGTCAGCATTGGGATACATTGCAAAAACTGTATCAAGCGAAACCGACAGACGAGGAGTTGGCAATCTTAAAAAGATTACCCCCCCTCAGTAAAGAAGACCCTAAAAAGTATGTTTCGATGGATTTGTTGCATGGTTTGGTCAAATACAAGTGTATGGAAAGCGGTGTTGCGCCGTCGTTGGTTTTGAACAAATCGGATTTGACTTATGCTAAGGCAGGTGAAGATATTTTCAGCACCGATGGCAATGATTGGCGGCGAGAGTTTATGGGGGAAGCCATGTTGCGCTGGCTCAATGAACGCCGAGAGTTGGAAGTGGTGATGCGTGATAATGAAGTAGTTTTAAAGATGAAAGAATAGTTGTTAATGGATAATGGATAGTTGATAACGGATAATTTTATTCATTGTCAATTATCCATTATCCATTAACTGAATAACAATTTTCCAAACATTTTGCGAAGCATGCTGCGTCGTTAAAAAATTCCGATTTATATGTTTGATAAACATTTACTTCGTATGAAGCAATTTCTGACTTTTCCTATTTTTCTTTTATTTGCAAACCTCGCCTTTGCACAAGCACCCTCGAACGATAACTGTTCGGGTGCTATTACGCTTACATCTATCGCAGCGGGTGGTGTTTGCCCAACGACTGTATATACCAACGTGGGCGCAAGTGATGCTTTAGGCACATCTAATTCACCAAACCCAAGTTGTTTCAACGGTTTAAGGGCTTTCAAAGACGTGTGGTTTAAGTTCACGACCCCCTCAGTAGGCGGCAACTTGAATTACCGCATCACTGTGCGTGGTGTGGATGCTGCGGATAGTATCAAAAACCCACAAGTGGCGATGTATATCGGTGACTGTGGCACGGGTTTATTTGAGGAATATTGCGCCACACGCCTTGTGACAAGCGATACGAATACGGTTAGCCTCGATGCGGGCTGTATGCGTGCAGGAACGACGTATTATATACAAGTGGGTAGCTTTTTGAGTACAGATATTGGTGGGCGTTTCACCGTTTGTGTTGAACCGATTGACCCTGTATATAATATGCGTCCGATTCCACAAACGACAACGGCGTGTGTCGGTACAGTTTATGATTCAGGCGGACCTAACGCCAATTATGGTAATAGTGAAAATGGCTATACTTTCAATATTCGTCCTTCTGCGACAGGTTGTATTGAGTTGACGATTGACTCCCTCAGTTTGGAAGCGAATTTTGACTCATTGGTTATTTTTGATGGTCGGACGAACAAACGGCTTGACCGCATTACGGGTGCGTCGAATAAGTTACCCATTATATTGCAATTGCGAACGGATTGGATACAATTGAAATTTTACTCAGATGGAACAGTAAATTCACGGGGCTTTAAATGCTCTTGGCGGTCGTTATTGGTGTGTAATCCACCTCCACCGACTTCTTGCGCTGCGCCTGATGTGATTCCAAGTCTGCCTTTCACCCGAACGGGTGCAACGACTTGTAATGACGATTTAGATGCTGTTACGACAAGCCCTTGTACGCCTGCTTCGACGAATAACTTTTTGCAAGGCAAAGACCATATTTATAAATACACTTCTGCAGGTGCTCAGTGTATTCAAGTGACACTGACGGGTATTCCAACCTCTACTGCGCCAGGTACACATACCGGTGCAAATGTCGGTATTTATTTAGGTTGCCCTGGCACACCGGGTGCAACGTGTGTCAAAACGGGTAGCGTAAATGCCACACGCGATACTGTTTTCGCTTTAAATGTCACTTTAGACGCGCCTGGTGATTACTATTTTGTGGTGTCACGTCGGGAGGCTTGTATGCCATACAATATTTTGATTGATACCATTCCTTGCTTGAACCGTTTACCTAATGCGGGTTCTTGTAGCAAAGCTTTGACATTGAATGACTGTTCGAATCAAAATCCTTCTGATATCGTTTTGGATTTGTCGGTTCAAGGCGATTCAACGTTTTTTACGTCTGGTGCGACAAACGCTGGTTGTATTTCAGCTTTAGGCGGTACTGGACGTTACAATTTCGTCTTTTTATATTTTCAAGCCAAAGCCGATGGTAAATTTGGTTTCACCATCAGCCCCTTAGGTACAGATCCTACTTTTGATATTGACTTCAATTTGTATGGTGGTATGGACAGTATAAGTCAAATTTGTACTTATACAAAGACCAATGCACCTATCAGAAGTTCTTATGGTGTCGGTACATCAACCCCAAACCGACAATCGGGTATGGCGGATACCTATATTAATACATCAGGTCAATTGATAACAGTGACGGATACTTGCGAAGGTATTGGTTCCATTGCACCTGATTTATTCGATGGTATCGTTCGCCGTGTTAATGTTAAACAAGGAAAATACTATGCTCTTTGGATAAATGACTTCAATGGCAGCGTAGGTCGCAACGGTGTTCGCTTGAATTTTGGTGGTACGGATAATGGCGTTTTGAATAACTCCGTTGTTGAAAAATTTGATGCAGGACGTGATACAGTCATCTGTCCAGGTGGAACAGCACAGCTTTTTGCCACGGGTGGCATTACCTATCAATGGAAACCGAGCGCAGGTTTGAGTAGCGATACAGTTGCACGCCCGACGGCTCGTCCAACGGCAACAACGGCTTACAATGTGTCCATTCAAGGGACTTGCCGTATTTTCCCTAAAATTGTCAATGTCGGCGTATTTGCTGTCAAAGACGTACTAAATCAAACCGTTTGCCGTGGTCAAGAATTGGTCTTTGATGCAGGTGTTGTTTACCCCCTCAGTAGTGGTGGCGTTTGGTCATGGACTTCAACAACAGGTCATTTATCAGAATTGAGCTGTATCAATTGCCCTGCACCTACTTTCAAAGCAACGAATACAACGGGTTTAACGGAAACGCATACGTTTATAGTGGCTTTGACAACACCAACTTGTATTTTGAAAGATACGGTAACAATTACTGTTACAGGAGGTCAAGTCGCCAGTTATCAAGTTATTACATCGCCCAAAGTGTCGAGGGATACAAATATATGTCTCGGTTCTACATTCAATTTATTAAAACCTGGCTTTGATGCAACGGCAATTTATACATGGGTAGCTTCACCAATTGCTGTTTTAACCAGTAATAATCCACTTGTTTCACCCACATCTTCTGTAAAATATTATGTCACCGTGACGGGTGGCTCTGGTGGTTGTGCAGCAGCGTCAAAAGATAGTGTTATTGTCAACGTTTATGTGCCACCTGTTTTGACACGGGCATTGAAAGACACGACATTGTGTAAAGATGAAAAAATACAGATTGGCAAAACGACTATTCAAGGTAATACAACCTATTCATGGAATAACCCGACGGGGCTAAGTAGTGTCACAACGCCTAATCCAACTGTAACAGTTGCGGCAGGCAGACAGGTCTATATTCTAACCGCAAGCAATCCCGGCAATTGCGTCGTCCGTGATACAATGACCGTAACGGGTGTCAACTTGACAGCGAAAATTGATACAGTTGACAGTCTCCGCATTTGTCGAGGTACGCCTTTGACTTTGAAAGCAGCGACAACACCACTTGGTTTGAAGGCAATATGGGGGTCAAATAGAGATTTTTCATTGCCAATTGACTCCGTAACGTCTGTTACAGTCAATCCAGTTCGGCGTTCTTTGTATTACATCACAGTCTCTTTGCCAGGTTGTACGCGTCGTGACTCAACCGAGGTTTATGTGGATTCGTTGCCAAAACCTACGAATATATTGCCACAAGACACCACTGTCTGTATGGGTACACTGATTTTGTTGCGCTCACCTGTATTTGAACCTGTTTTATTCCCAGGGCTTACTTTCAAGTGGACTCCGACGCAAGGAACGGTGACACCTGACTCATTATACAATATCGTTCTTTCGGCGGATTCGACACGCACCTACAAACGCTTGATGCAAAATGGGGTTTGTCGTCAAACTGACAGTACGAAAGTAAATGTTAATCCAAATCCTGTCATCGTTTTGCTGCCGCGCGATACCGCGATTTGTAATACACAAAACGGTGTCAATATTGTGTTAACAGCATCTTCTGTTACGCCAAACGTCAAGGATTGGAAATGGAAAGGACCACAAGGAGATATTTCAAGTGGTGATGGCAAAACCTCTATCAATGTCAGTCCTACGGGTGTAGGCACTTTTGCTTATACCGTTACAGCTAAAGTAGGCGATTGTCCAGGCTCGGCAACAACGACCATAACCATTAAACCTTTCCCAACGGTGACGTTCCCGACAGACCCAACGGTTTGTAAAGACAGCTCAATAACATTGAATACATCGCCGATTACAGGCAACACATACAGTTGGACAGGACCAACTGGTTATACAAGTACATCGTCAGCGCCACGTGTTACACCCGCAGCCACAGGTACTTACAATGTAACTATTACGGGCTCAAATGGTTGTCCGAATACAAGTTCCGTTGAAGTTAAAGTAGCGACAGCGACATTAACTGTAACACCCGATGCCAGTATCTGTGCAGGTCTTCCTTTGACATTGACAGCAACAGCTTCTAATAACTTAGGCGCTGGTACAATTCGTTGGAGTTCAGGACAAACGACAGCGACTATCAATCCGCCAACAACTGTAAATGGTACATATACAGCAACTTACACGTATGGAAATGGTAAATGTAATATATCCGCTTCGACTAAAGTAACGTCTATACCGAACTTTTTTGTGCGTATTTCGCCCGATACTTTCCGTGCCGATAGGCTACTTGACCAAGGTACACCTATCACATTAAACGCTATTTTGACGGGTAATTTTGCTGGACCAACCTTCGCATGGTCTGTCAATGGCACGGCATTAGGTACAACGCAAGCGGTCAATATTAAGCCCTTGACTGAGGGGGCTTACACCGTTTCTGTTAATTCGACAACAGGATGTAAAAAGGATACGTCTATTCAAATCTTTATACGTTATCCGAAATACGATATTCCAAATGCCTTTACACCAAACGGTGATACCATAAATAGTAATTTTGGACCTATTTTCAACGACTTATTCCCACCTGCACCGACGAATGCACGTCCACGCTTTTGGAAAGGTCGTATCGAAGTCGTTTCGTTCCAAGTCTTTAACCGTTGGGGCTCAGAAGTTTACACTGAAAGCAACTCAACCGTACTCAACAGTGCGACTTACAAAGGTTGGGACGGCAAAAAAGGTACAAACGAATTGGCTTCTGATGTTTATGTTTATATCATCAAATTAAAAATGCCTGACGATACCATTCGTGTCGAAACAGGCGAATTGAACTTGATTCGATAGTATGTATTATTGAACAATTTTTCTTGAAAAGCGAGCCGATACAGAGACCCCCTCAGTATCGGCTCGTTTTTTTATTATATTTGTTCAAAATTTATCTTTGAACAACATAAATAAAATTTTCGTGAAAAAAGACAAATGAGAATGTATTATCAAGCAAATCCGTCAAGCTATTTTGAAAATTTCAACAAAAAAAAGCCGTAAAACATTGTTTCCAATGAATTACGGCTTGCCGTACCGAAGGCGGGAATCGAACCCGCACGAGGTTGCCCTCACTGGATTTTGAATCCAGCGCGTCTACCAATTCCACCACTTCGGCTCAATC
>JAYTUR010000376.1:0-1949 GCA_043744475.1 Saprospiraceae bacterium
TCATTATTTTGAATACAATTCGACAATCAACTGTTCGTTGAGTTTTTCAGGTATTTGATCACGCTCTGGATAAGCGAGAAATTTACCTTCCAATTTGTCTGCATTCCAATCGAGCCAAGGTGATTTTTTGATGTCACGATTCACACCGACTCCTTCAAGGTTGCCATTGTTACGCGATTTACCACGAACAGCAATCACATCGCCCGGACGGACGAAAGCAGAAGGAACATTATTGATAACACCATTTAATGTTATGTGTCTGTGTGAAACCAATTGACGAGCACCACGACGAGTCGGAGAAATACCTAAACGAAAAACCACATTATCGAGCCGTGACTCTAATAATTGAAGGAGAACCGTACCAGTAACACCGTGCCGTTTTGTCGCTTCATGGAATGTTTTGCGGAATTGACGCTCTAAAACGCCGTAAGTGTATTTCGCTTTTTGCTTTTCCATCAACTGAATGCCGTAATCAGACTTTTGCTTACGACGACGCGTTTGACCATGTTGCCCCGGAGGATATTTTTTACGCTCAAACGCCTTATCATTGCCATAAATCGCTTCACCAAAAGCACGTGCTTTTTTTGCGATAGGACCAGTATATCTTGCCATTTTCTATTGACTATTAATTGTCTAATGATAATTTTTAAAACTTATTGGTTTTGTTAGTATATTTTTTCGATTCTATACTGAGGGGGGGTATAAAGAATGAGAAAATAAAACTGTTACCAATTTTATATTATACACGTCTTTTCTTAGGAGGACGGCATCCGTTGTGCGGCATTGGAGTCATGTCACGGATGAAAGTGACTTTAATACCTGCTGCATCAATGGCACGAATCGCACCTTCACGACCTGAACCAGGACCTTTTACGAAGACCTCGCAGAAACGCATACCCGCATCATAAGCCACTTTAGCGGCATCTGTTGCTGCCACTTGCGCGGCATAAGGTGTATTTTTCTTTGAACCACGGAAACCACCTTTACCAGCCGTACCCCAAGAGATGACTTGACCTTGTTTGTTAGTCATGGAGACGATGATGTTGTTAAAACTAGCGTGGATGTGAGCAGCGCCATCAGGAGTTACCTGCACTACTCTTTTTTTGACTTTTTTAGCCTTACCGCCTTTGGCGGCACCGCCTTTTGCTGCTTTTGCCATTTTGCTTTTCAGCTTTTTTTGTTCTGGTTTTTGACCCGAATTACTGAGGGGTCAATCCTTGAACGTTTTGGGAATAAGAGTTAATCGTTTGTCGTTGATAACCAATGATTTATACAAAAAGAGGCTATGAACGATAAACCTGAGATTACTTACCAACTTTTTTCTTGTTAGCGACAGTCTTACGACGACCTTTACGAGTCCGTGCGTTAGTACGTGTACGTTGTCCGCGCAAAGGCAAACCTTTACGGTGACGCAAACCACGATAGCAAGCAATATCCATCAAACGTTTGATGCTGAGTTGTACTTCAGATCGAAGTTCACCCTCGACTTTGTACTCGTCGTTGACGATGCGTGAAATCATTTTGATGTTGTCGTCCGTCCAATCACTGACTTTGGTATCTTCACTGACACCAGCTTTGACAAGAACTTCACTTGCTGATGAGCGACCAATGCCGTAAATGTACTTCAAACCGATAACGCCGCGCTTATTTCTTGGTAAGTCTATACCTGCAATACGAGCCATTTTAAATAACAGATTTTTAGATAATAGATTTTAGATTTGAAACATTGAGTCTTAATCTGAAATCATAAAAATTTATCCTTGACGTTGTTTGTACTTCGGATTTTTTTTGTTGATGACATACAATTTGCCCTTACGACGGACAATTTTGCAGTCAGCAGAACGCTTTTTAATAGAAGGTCTGACTTTCATGACGAGACAATTGATTATTGTTAATTGACTATTTATTCTCTATTTGTAACGATAACAGATACGACCTCGTGTCAAATC
>JAYTUR010000377.1:0-1946 GCA_043744475.1 Saprospiraceae bacterium
GTATCAATCGCTTGTCGAGCAATTAGACAGTCTTGACAAATTGCCACAACCCGAAAAAGATAAAACTTACGAATGGCATTTGTCACTCAATGCCGCCGAAGCCTTGATTTTAAAAAGCATTTACAACCAAACTTCTGATGAAAATAAGCTGAAAATTGATTCATTAGAAACGGCTATTTATCAATCTTATACCGCAAGAATTGAAGATAAAGAATTGATTAACCGGTCAATAAATTATGGCAAAGCAGTTGCTTCTGCCATTTTTGAATGGTCAAAAAAAGACGGAGGGCATAGAGGTTATTTGAAAAATTTTGATAAAAAAATGGTCTTTCCTAGCAAACTCGGTTCTTGGAAACCGCCTTTGTACGGTCAATCTTTTAGCCATTATCCGCTGCATCCACATTGGGGTCAAAACCGAACATTTTTGAAACAAGACCATAAAATAGCCGACCCTTACCTTATCCCCTTCGATACGCTGCCTAATTCGCTTTATTACAAGGAGTTTTTAGCCGTTTATGAACAAGAAAAAGTCTTAACGCAAGCCCAAAAAGAAGCCGCCGTTTGGTGGGGCGACGACCCCGACGAAACCGTTACGCCGCCTGGTCATTCCTATTATTTGGCAACATTGGTGATAAAAAAATCTAAACCCAACCTCATGCAATGTGCTGAAACCTATGCCAAAGTCGGCATGGCAGTTGCCGATGCATTTATTAATTGTTGGAAATGGAAATACCAATTTTTTACGGAAAGACCCAATACTTATGTTACGGAACACATAGATCCCACATGGGAATCTTTCTGGCCTGACCCGCCTTTTCCCGCTTTCCCCTCAGGTCATGCCATTCAAGCTGCCGCAACAGCGACCGTTCTGACAGAATTGTACGGTGAAAAATTCGATTTCATAGATGATACACATAAAGGGCGAAAAAGAGATGGCTTACGGAATACGGATTTCAAACCCAGACATTACACTTCTTTTTGGGAAGTCGCCGATGAAACGGCCAAATCCCGCTTTTATGGCGGCATTCATACGCCACAAGACAATCGTGCAGGTTTGGAAAAAGGAAAAGAGATTGGCGCAAACATTAATCAGCTAATTTGGAAAAAATGATAAACTATAAATTATTGACAGTTAATTACATTCCAAAAGTTTCAAACTTTTGGAATGTTGTCGCTATCATCACCCCCCTCAGTATTTTGACCATAAATACAACCCATGCACAACTGCCACCGCTCACTACCACAGCATTTAAAGACGTGACCCAAGAGGCAGGCATCAGCCACCAATTTCAAGTCTATGAAGGCTTTCTCGGCGGTGGGGCCTGTATATTAGACATCAACAACGATGGTTGGGACGACATTTTCCTCGCCGGTGGTATGGGCGACGATCAGCTTTATCTCAATAATAAAAACGGGACATTTACCAATATTTATGAGCAATCAGGGCTGACAGGCACTAAAAAATTCATGACTCAAGCCGCCGTTGCTGCCGATGTCAACCGCGATGGTTTTGTTGATTTATACATCACAACGATTACGTCAAAAGGTGAAAAACAGTTGATTCCACGCGCACCTAATTTGTTATATCTCAATAATGGTAATAATACCTTCCGCGATGCCACCAAAGAATTTGGCTTATCTCAATTCAATTCTTTCAGCACAGGTGCAAGTTTTGGTGATTTTAATGCCGATGGTTATCCCGACCTTTATGTCGGCAATTATTTTACGGAATACCCAGGCGACCTTAGTGTCATCAACGTAACCGATGCAAAAATCGTCGGCGCGAATCAAATTACTGAGGGGTATCTGTTTTTGAATGAAAAAGGAAAATCGTTTAAAAATGTGTATAAAGACTATGGTTTGACCCACAAAGGCTATGGTTTTGGCGGCGTATTCACAGATTTTGACAACGATGGCGATCAAGACCTCTTTGTAAATCACGATTT
>JAYTUR010000378.1:0-7438 GCA_043744475.1 Saprospiraceae bacterium
CGCTCACTTTCAGGCATTTTGTTGAAAAAATCTTCTTTTGAAGGGAGTTTTACTGAGGGGTCTCTATTTTTCAAAAATTCGAGAATTAAATCTTGAACAACCTCATGCCAATTATTATCATGCCTAATAATTTCATTATCAACCCGTTGCAACCATTCAAAATGTTGTGGATTTGCCAAAACGGGTTCTGAATAGCGGTCGGTGTGTGGAATAACATCCATGCCCACCGTAAAACCTAAGCCATGTAACAGATTAATGACCACTTTCAATTGCTTTTCAATGGTATCCAAATGCGGTAAAACGCGGTGCATTTCGCTACTAAAAAACTTGGGATTGATTTCCCAGCTCGAAATACCGTACAAACTGGCGACCACGCCCGGCTCCCAAATCGGCAATAAATGAATACAATTTTGTGCCTTTGGCAGCGTCAATGCGTATTTTACAACATGCCAAAAAGAGCCAATCGTGCGGACATTAATGCCCACCATATTCGTTTTTTTGAGCCATTTACTTGGTTGTGTATCTGTATTTTCAGAAAAATAAATTGGGCTTTTAAGCGAATTTTCCAAATTTACCGCTTCAAAATAGGTCGAACCCAATTTTTTTTCTAATAAAAAGACAGCTTGATAACCGGGTAAATTGAGTGCTTCAGTCGGTAAAAGATGCGGAATGAAGGAGTGTGAGCCAGACAGATAAGCCTGAACATTTTGTCTGTTAAGCGGCATGGTTGCGTTTTGTTTTTATACTTAAAATATTGTAAATCAAAGAGTTGTTTAGTTTATATTATGCCATGAAACTTTTGGTACACGTTTTGATATACTATTGTTTTAAAATCCAAGTACAAATTACGTTATTAATAAGGATAACAACCCACCCCCTCAGTATAATTTCATGAGATACAGTGTGATTTTTTTAAAAAACTGTAACGTCTCAATAATAGAGTTGGGGTACATAAATTATTTGGAATTTTGAACATGTGCAATTACCTTTGTAATCACTTATGAGTATAAAAGGCATAGTCGGAAGCCTTGAAGTTTTGTGGTTCTATTTGTGTTCGAGTTTATCCATTCAGCTTTCCTTCCTATCTTTTTCATCCTGCTCATTTTCAAATTGTATTTTTAATTTTTATTTTATCATTTTCTTAATTTTTTTCGATGAATATTTTTGTTGCAAAACTAAACTTCAGCACCGACAGCGAGGCGGTGCGTGAAGCATTTGAGCAGTTCGGTCAAGTCGAATCTGCTAACGTAATCACTGACCGCGAAACAGGTCGTTCTAAAGGCTACGCCTTTGTTGAAATGAACGATGATAGTGACGGTGACGCAGCTATCAAAGCCCTTGACGGTAGCGATATTGATGGCAACACAATTGTAGTAAAAAAGGCTGAACCACGCGAATCTCGTGGTGGCGGCGGTGGCGGCAATCGCGGTGGCGGTGGTGGTTACGGCGGCGGTGGCGGCGGTGATCGTCCACGTCGTGACGACAGTGGCGGCGGCGGCGGTCGTTGGGGACGCTAATCACAAATCAGACACAACAAACATCGCGCTTGAATAGAAATGGCGAGTCATGGAAACGTGGCTCGCCGTTCGTTTTTCAGGGCTTTTTTCAAAAAAACGCATAGTTTTGACTCAAAAAATAAAACAATGAAAAATACACCTCTTTTTCTCCTGCTTTTTGCATTCGGCATCCTCGTCAGCACCCCCTCAGTATTTTCTCAAAATTTGAGTGATAAAAAGCTCGTTTCAGGATCGATGCTTGGGTATGTCGAACATCGTGAAGTTCAAATTTGGCTTGAAGTGGCTCAAAACGTGCAAAAAGTAGAAATTCGCTACAATATTGTAGGAAAAACAACGATTTTGAAAACAATTGTTGATGCCAAAATATTGGGACGACCTTATAATCCTGTCAAAATAACATTAGGCGGATTGGCAATGGATACGCCTTACGAATATCAAATTTGGCTCGACAACGAAAAGCAAAAGTTTGATTTCCCTTTGACTTTTCATACGCGGCATCTGTGGGAATGGCGCGAACCTGCACCTGATTTTACCTTTTTGCTTGGCTCGTGCTACTACCTAAACGACCCTCAATATGACCGTCCGGGCAAACCGTATGGGCAAGACCCGCGCATTTTGGAGACAATGGGTAATATGCCATCCGATTTTATGCTGTGGTTAGGCGATAATTTGTATTTGCGTGAAGCGGATTATTCTTCTGCGTCGGGCATTGCGTACCGTTATTCGACCAATTTTAAGGTTCAAAATATGCAAAAACTAAGAGCCACACGCGCCAATTATGCTATTTGGGACGACCACGATTATGGTCCCAATGACTCGGACGGCAAGTTTGACCTCAAAGAGGTTTCGCTCGCGCATTTCAAAAAGTATTGGGCAAACAAAACTTTTGGCGAGCCTGACAACGCAGGCACGTACCATAAATTCAAGTGGAGCGATTGCGATTTCTTTTGTATGGACGACCGCTTTTATCGCTCTGCGAATACGCTGTCTGATTCAATTGATGGAAAACCGAACCCCAACAAGCAGTTTTATGGCAAAAAACAATTGGATTGGTTGAAAAATGGCTTGATTTCATCGGAAGCGTCATTTAAGTTTATCGTTACCGGCGGTCAAGTTTTGAACCCTTTGTCTGACAGAGAATGTTTTATGTTTTATCCTTCGGAATGGCAAGAATTGATGAATTTTATCATGGACAACAAAATTGAAGGCGTTGTTTTTATCTCTGGCGACCAACATTACAGTGAATTGGTAAAGCGGCAACTCGCGCCCAATTTTTATCCATTCTATGATTTTACATGTTCGCCTGTCACGTCAGGTATCAAAGACATCAGCAAAACGGCAGCGTTTAAGAATCCAAACCGAATAGAAGGCTCGCTATTGATTGCCAATAATTTTGGAAAAATATCCGTCAATGGTAGTAAAGGTAACCGCACATTGACGATGGAAACCTACAATATTGATGGGCAAAATAAATGGCGTTATTCCATTAATCAAAAGGAATTGACGGTGAAGTAATAGCGTTGTGCTACGTTTAGTAAACTTTAAAAGTTTACTAAACGTGTATTAATGAGCGAAAATCAACCCCATCAGTTAAATCTGTAATTAAAAAAGGCAGTAAACGGAACAACCGCTTACTGCCTTGTATTTTTTAAGGAATTTACCTTTTTGCTAATTACTTACCGCCAATAGGTGTCACGCTGATAGCGGGCAAACCAAGTTTTTGACGAACCGCATTTTGCAAGTCATTTTTCTCATCGGCATAAAGCAAAGATCCAGAAGTTACGTCAACGACATAAGTATAGCCTTGCTCTTTTGCCACTTCTGTAATGGCTTTATTCACTTTGTCGAGCAATGGTTGATACAAGGTTTTGCGTTTTTCAGCCATTTCTTGTTGCATGTCCTGCTCGTATTTTTGAATTTTAGCTTGCTCTTCTTCCAAAGTTTTCTTTTGCTTTTCCAATTCAATCGGCGCGATTTCACCTTTTTGTTGTTTTTCACCTAA
The DNA here is from genome assembly GCA_043744475.1 of Saprospiraceae bacterium. Lineage (GTDB taxonomy): Bacteria > Bacteroidota > Bacteroidia > Chitinophagales > Saprospiraceae > JAAFJT01. Next base: position 3,520 of record JAYTUR010000378.1, read on the forward strand.
AGTTTGAGCTTTTGCTTGAAAAGCGATGACCATCAATGAGTCTTTGTTCGTCAAAGCCTTAGCAAAGGCTTCAAGTTGTGAATCTGCTGCCTTCATTTCCGTCATATCGGCAAGGATAGCTTGAGCATTTAAGTAACCAATTTTTTGCTGCGCATTTGCTGTTGCTGCAAAGCTAACAAGCATAAGAATTATCGCTTTTACTGCGTTTTTCATGTTCTAATTAATGTTTTTAAAATGTATATCTGAAAAAATTTTCAAAAAAGTGCGCAAAGTTAAAAGAAAGCGGTATTGCATGATTAAGATAACGATTTTTTTTATAAAAAATCAATCGTAATCAGTCAAAATACCTTAAAAATTACATTTTTTTAACCATATCCACAATGTTCTGCGTCTTGTCATAAGTGGCATTGGCAAAAATCAAACCCGCTGAACTGCTTTTGTCGAGTATCAAATCATAACCTTTTTCATTTGCATATTTTTCAATAGCGGCATAGACTTTATCTTGAATCGGCTTTACAAGCTCTTGTCTTTTTCTAAACAACTCACCTTCTGGACCGAATTTGAGGCGTTGCACTTCCCGCGCTTCTTTTTCTTTTGCCATGATTTCGTCTTCACGTTTTTTACGCGCTTCCTCGTTCATCAACACTTGTTCTGCTTGATATTTGTTATACATACCCTTGATAACGTCCTGTTGTTGGGCAATTTCGCCACGCCATTTAAGCGCAATTTTATCTAATTCGTCTTGCGCTTGCTTATATTCTGGCAAAGCATTTAAAACTTGATTGACATCAATAATGGCTATTTTTTGCGCACTTAATGACAACGTTAAGAACATCATGGTGGCTGCTGAGAGGAGAGTTTTCTTAATCATATTTAGAAAGTTTAAAAGAGATTTTTATAAAAGAGTTTAAATAATTATTCACAAAAATAAGGATTTTAGATTCTGTACTAACATTAAGACAAGGAAATACCCCCTCAGTATCAAAGTGTTTTTTTTGATTTTTTAATTAAAAAACTGTAAAATACTGTTTTTCAATATGTTAAATATAAAAACAGCACAGATAGAAATTTTTTTTAACAGCGATTTAACGCAACATTAAATTGCAATTAACGGATAAACGAAAGGCTTACAACCAATAAGTAAAAAAAAATGGCTACAAATATCGAATTTCGTCCTTTAGTTTTAGCTCAACCAGGTTCTTCAAACCAAATCATTAACGACTGATGTCAACAATTCATTTTATTAACCGCGAGGTATTGACCCTCGAAAGGCTTGATTTTATTTTAAAAAACAAGCAAAAACTCGCTTTAAGCACCGAAAGCCGCAAAGATACGGAGGGGTGCTATCAATTTTTGCAACAAAAGTTGAAAAAAACGGAACAAACATTTTACGGCATCAATACGGGTTTTGGTTCGCTCTGCAATGTGCGCATTACGGCTGACCAAATCGAGCAATTGCAGCAAAACCTCGTTCGTTCCCACGCTTGTGGTGTGGGCGATGAAGTACCGCAGGAAATTGTCAAAATCATGCTGTTGCTTAAAATTCAAAGCCTTAGTTATGGGCATAGTGGCGTGCGTGTGGAGACCATTGAGCGACTCATTCAGTTGTACAACGACGATGCTTTGCCCATTATTTATCAACTTGGTTCGCTCGGAGCGTCGGGCGATTTAGCACCTTTGGCGCATTTGAGCCTGCCTTTGCTTGGAGAAGGCACTGTTTTTTATAAAAATGAAATAATAGAGACCCCTCAGTATTTAGCCGAAAAAAACCTAAAACCCTTGGTTTTACAAGCCAAAGAGGGTTTAGCCTTGCTCAATGGCACGCAGTTTTCAGCTGCTTATGGTGTTTGGATTTTGTTGGAAACCAAACGTCTATTTGCACAAGCCAATCTGAACGCCGCCATTTCACTCGATACATTCGATTGCAAACTTGAACCGTTTGATGAACGCTTAACGCGTGTTCGGCCACATTTGGGTGCGGTCAAAGTGGCTGCTGAAATCCGCGAGATACTGAGGGGGTCGGAAATTGCGGTACAAACCAAAACGGCTGTGCAAGACCCTTATGCTTTTCGCTGTATTCCTCAAGTGCATGGCGCAAGTCTTGATGCGATACGTCACATCGAGCAGGTTTTTGAGACCGAAATTAATAGTGTAACTGACAATCCGACCATTTTTCCTGATGATGATGATATCCTTTCTGGCGGTAATTTTCATGCGCAACCATTGGCTTTGGCGCTCGATTATTTGGCTATTGCTTTGTCGGAGTTGGGTAGCATCTCCGAAAGACGTACTTTTCAATTGCTAACAGGGCAGCGTGGTTTGCCCGTTTATTTGACCCAAAATGGCGGTTTAGAATCGGGAATGATGATAGCGCAATATACGGCGGCTTCGATAGCGAGTCAAAACAAGCAATTGGCAACACCTGCATCGGTGGATAGCATTGTGTCGTCAAATGGACAAGAAGACCATGTGAGTATGGCGGCAAATGCAGCGACAAAATGCCGTCGGGTTGTCGAAAACTTAGAACGATTATTGGCTATCGAGTTTATGGTGTCCATGCAAGGGCTGTCGTTTCGTCATCCACTTAAATCCTCGTCAATGATTGAAAAATTGGTCGAAACCTATCGAAAAAGAGTGCCGATACTGAGGGGGGATAAAATATTGAGTGAGGATATATTTGAAACGATTAATTATCTGAAAGATATTGATTTTAATAAAAATTTTAAAATAAAAATTATTTAATTAACTATAAAATCAGCAATTTATATAGTTATGATATTTCAAATAAATAAAAATTGGCATAATTATTGTAACTGTTTAATTGTAAGTTTTGGTTAAAATTGTAAGATTCGTTATGAAGCTCGTAGTATGTTACATACTTCGAGCTTTGTTTTTTTGTCCAATTATGCCGTTTTTTTTAGAATTTTGCGTTCTTTAATTAAAACCCATTTTTGATGAAGAAAATAGCATTCATTGCAAGCATCTTTTTTTTATGCGTATTAAGTTTTCAATTTTTGAAGCCTACGCAAACTGTTGTGGTTCAAGAAGAAGTAAAAACGCCGATAACGATTGAGTATATTACGGGTAAGTTTGAACCTAAATTTCACGCCGATTTTGTTTATGTTGACAAAAAATACGCTGAACGCGATAGTTTGCTGTTGCGCAAAGAGACGTATGAAGCCTTTAAAAAAATGTATGCCGCCGCTGAAAAAGAAGGTTTGACGCTGACGATTATTTCCGCAACGCGCAATTTCTATTATCAAAAAGGGATATGGGAAAGAAAATGGGTAGATTTATCAAAGAAAGTGAAAGATCCAACGACTCGTGCGAAGAACATTTTGCAGTATAGTGCGATGCCTGGCTCAAGTCGGCATCATTGGGGGACGGATATAGATTTTGATAATTTGTCAAATGCTTATTTTGAAAAAGGGGAGGGCAAACGGAAATATGATTGGATGAAGAAAAACGCGGCGCAATATGGCTTTTGTCAACCTTATACTGAGGGGCGAACGATGGGTTATCTTGAGGAAAAATGGCATTGGACTTATATGCCGTTGTCTAAAGAATTCACACAATTTGCTGAAAAAAACTTAAAAAATGAGCAAATTTCAGGCTTTAAAGGCGCAGAGACGGCGGTCGAATTGAACATCGTTAAGAACTACGTTTTGGGTATCAATCACGATTGTTTTTAAAAAATGTCTAATGGTTTGAAACAAAATTCCTACTTTTCAGTTTAAAATATATGGCTTCGGGTGCAAAGAATGCGTTTTCAAATGTTTTTTATTTAAAGGAATAAAATTGCATTAAAACAAAAAAACTTTTATATTTGCACCCGATTTGACAAAAGGTCACTTAGCCGAGTGGTTAGGCACAGGTCTGCAAAACCTGCTACAGCGGTTCGAATCCGCTAGTGACCTCC
>JAYTUR010000379.1:0-7433 GCA_043744475.1 Saprospiraceae bacterium
CCTTGCGTATTAGCACAACTCATCTTTTGTTTACCCCCCTCAGTATCTACTAAAAGGGGGTAGCCGATTTCGTTACCCCCTTTGAAAAGTTCGGGGTCATTTTTCCGCATTTTAGACAAATACTGTTTAGGATATTTAGTATCTGTCAAAACTTGAATAACGTCATTTATGACGAAATACCATTGGTCATCATGCCAGACTTGTCTTATTTGTTTGTCTTCAAAAAGCATTATTTTATTGTCAGTAATCATATTGAAGTCTTTCTTTGAAACATTAAAGTTCAAAAATGATATAATTTTGTTTTAAAACATAATTTTTAAAACATTTTTTCACTAACACGAATTTCACAAATGACATGAATTGCGCAATTGACTAAAAAGTAGCATTCGTGTCATTTGTGAAATTCGTGTTAGACCCCTCAGTATTTCAGTATAAACTCGGTCAAATTATCGCTGTCGTGCAAATCTAATTTTTTACGCAGACGATAACGTTTATTTTCAACCCCTCGAACAGAGATATAAAGCAAAGGGCTGATTTCTTTTGAGGTCAAATTCATCCGCAAATAAGCGGCAAGTTTCAAGTCACCAGGCGTTAAATCTGTATATTCTGTTTTCAAACGTTTCAAAAAATCCTCATGTACTTGATTAAAATTTTCTTCAAAAATACGCCAATTTTCTTCGCTTGATAGGTTGTTTTCTATCATTTTCTTCAATTTAGTGTAGTGTTTTTCAGGAAAACGGGTGTTGTGTTCGGCTTTTATCTCTTCAAGTTCGTCTTTTATTTCAATCAAAATTTCATTTTTTCTGATAATACCCATTGTCGAATTAGCCAACTCTTGACTTTTATTGATGATATCGAGGTGTAATTTTTCATTGTCTGCTTTAATCCGTTGTTGTTCGAGTTCACGCAACATTTCGGCTTCGAGGAGCAGACGTTGATTGTCGAGTTGGATTCTATGAAATTTTAGAAGTAAAAAAAGTAAACCTAAAAAAACTAAAAAGTAGCCGATTTTTGCCCAAATCGTTTCATACCAATGCGGTTTTATATCAAATTCAATAACCGTTTCTTCGCCTGTAATGTCATTTTTCAAGTGAAAAATGTGCTTTCCTGCCGATAAATTGGCAAATTCATGCGTTGTTGCTGATTCCCACGCCGACCAATCCGTCGAATGGCCCGTCAAAAAATAGCTGTATCGAGCTGCATCTGTAAAAAACGGCAGACTTATATCAATCCGCAAAGCGCGATAATCAGCCGATAAATGTAACAGCGGACGGGCAGAATCGGAAGGATAAAAATGGAATGAAGCACCGTCTTTGGCAAACAAACGAATTATAGGTTTGGGTGTAAAAGGGATATTCGGAATCGCATTTTTTTTGTTATGAATGGCATAGCCATCGTCTAAACCGAACAGATAACGGCTGCTGTCAAGTGCCACGATGGTTTCATAATCTGTAATTAACTTCAATCGCAGTCTGTAAGCCGTTGTACCCCCCCTCAGTATTTCGACAAAATCGGGATGAATTTTCATAAAATCGCTGCCGATACCACCGTATAATTTACAACTTTCAAATCCTTTATTATCTACTTTTTGAAAACTTGACTTGTCGTTTTCATACATATAATAGGTCTCGTCCGCTTTGATATAAAAATCGTTGCCCATTCGGGTAAAATCGTATTTGACCGCATTACCAATTTTCATCGGGGTAGCTCCCTCAGTATTTTCAAAGTTTTGATTGATTTTCAATTTAAAAAGTTGATGATAGGCATTAATTGCCCATAAATTACCCGCCACATCAAAGGCAATCTTCTTAACAGGCTCATTGAAATTATTTATTTTTTTCAAAACAGACCATGCACCCTGCTTGTTTTTTTGAAAAACAGCGATACCTGTGTAAGTGCCTTGTAAAATCACTTCCTTTAAAAAAGGATTTTTTATAGTACACCAACCGCCTGTCACATCAGAAATTTTAGAGAGTTGATTGTTGTTATTTAATAAAAAACTACCACTGTTATGTCCTATAAGTAATTGATTATCAAGTGTTTTTAAATCCCAAACTTGCCCTTGTGTGCCATTTAGCAAAGTGAAATTTTCGGGAGAACCATCTGTTTTGTAAAACAAGCCTTGATTCGTACCAACAAACAGCTTACCGTTGAAAATGGCGGCGGCATACACGGCTCCAATTTTACCACTGCGGTCTTGAAAAAATGTTAAAGGCGTGGTCAAATCCACCAAATCAATGCCTTTATCAAGCCCTAACCAAAGGTTTTGAGCGCGGTCTTCATATATCGAAAGCACGGTGTTGTTCTGTAAACCATTCTCTTTGTTAATGTGCCCAATGATTGAACCATCGGGTCGTAACAAATAAACACCGTTTAAAATTGTCCCAAAAGCATAATTTCCATTGGTAAATCGCAGCCCATTATTGAGTTGAAAATTGCGTGATAAGCCTTGTGCCGCTTCCGACCAAATCCTAAAACTTTTGTTTTCATAAATAAAAATACCATCGCGTGCAGTTCCAATTAGAAAGCCATTGTCGCCGTAGGGTAAGATGGTAGAAATTATCTTTTTATCTAAAAAATTACTGCCTTCGATGAACTCAAATTCATTGGTTGCTGTCAGTTGATACAGCCCTTTTGAAATGACGGGCAGAATGAGCTTACCGTTGACTTCATGCAAAAACATGATATTGCCAGGCGGGCTTAATACATTTATGTCGTGAAAATCGTATTTATAAATCGTTGAAAATGATTGAAAATAGATGCCTTTGGGTGTGACGAGGATGTGCCAAATTTCCTCGTGTTTTACTTTCTCAAATTTGACATTTTTACTGAGGGGGGTATATTCAAGGTTGTCAAACGCATTTTTTTGAAAAAAACCAAACTCCGCAAAGCCACCTGCATATATCCGTCCATGCCCATCTGCGGCAACGGAACGGATGATTTGTTTGTTCGGTAAAGGTAGTGTTGACCACGTTGTACCGTCAAAACGAAGCAAACCGTCGCCGTTGCCAAAGAATATTTCGCCATCATTGGATTGGGTAATAGACCAGTTTTGGTTTTGAGCGTGGTAGTCATTTTTGGTGAAATTGAGGGTGCGCGGCACTTCTTGTGCCTTGGTTCGGTAAGCTATTAGCATGGAAAATGCTATGATGAGATGGATTATCTTCATGTAAAGGTGAATAAAAGTAAAAAGGCTCAAATAGCATAGTATTTGAACCTTTTTATGGTGTAACCAACGTTAAAATTTTAATTTTAGACGTTTTAGCTATGATTTTTTCCGAATTTTTTGAACAAAGTCAATAGCTAAGTCCATTTCTTCGGCTATTTCAGCATCTGTTAATTGTGTTGTTTTCATAAAAAACAAGACAGCTTTTTCAATTTTTAATTCAACTTCTTTTTTAGCTTTTTTAGTTTCTAATTCAGCTTCCTTTTTAGCTTTTTTAGTTTCTAGTTCAGCTTCTTTTTTAGCTTTTTTAGCTTCTAATTCGGCTGCCCTTGCTTCCAGAAGTTTTGATTCAGTAGATGCAACGCCTTCCTGGAAAGCTTTTTCGCGCGTATTTTTAACAAATAATTTGAAACCACCTGCTTCTTTTACCATGATAGATTCTGTTTTTGATTTTTCTACAAAATCGGTGAAAGTTTTATCATCCAAACCCGAACGCCTTTGAAAATAGGACATCAGCATTTCTAAATACGCTTCCAATAAAAGCGTTGTGGGCATGTCATCCACAAATTTAAGCATTTGTGGCATATTTTCAAGAAAATAATCTTTTTCTTGGGCGTGTTTAAGTGCGAGGAAAGCCGCGCGTAATTCGCCTAAATTGCCCTCATTTTGGATTAATTCGTCGGACATCGCTTGTAAATCTATGATGAGATATTTCGAAAAAGCGATATAATCTAAGATGGTTTTTGGTAAATATGGCGAATACAAATCATGCAATCGCTTGTCTTTCCATTCTGTAACGCCATGATAAAATAAAATGGGCAGGACAATGCTTGGTGGCTTTTTATTGGATAAATCATTTCTGATGATGCTTTTCACATAGCCATCTATTTGAAAATCAATAGGTAATGAAGGTTTACTGCTCTTAAATTCGCTTAAAAAACAGAAACGAAAATTCGGTCTGCTTTCATCTTCACGTAAGTCTTTTGGCAAGGCGTGGACATTTATTTCTGCTTCATAAATGGTATCCGATTGTGTAACAGACAGTTTGATGCTAACATGGGTATCGGGCATGATTTTTAAAGTTGAAAAATCAATATAAGGTTTTAAATCTATGGGAATGGCGTAGTCGAGAATTTTCAAAACAAATTCTATGTAGCTGAATATGCCACGCATAAATATGTCGTGGTCTTTGGTTTTTGATTGTTTTGGCGTTTTCGGCATAGTGTGTTTCGTTATGAATTTCGGACAAAAATAAATGGCTTTTTGGTTTTAATTTAATTTTTATTTTTGGCATATAAAGTATTGAAATATAGGTGTTTAGCTCTTAGAAATACACTTAAATTATTGTTAACACATGAAAATACTGCGGGGGTGCTTTAAAGAAATTTTACTATTTTTGTTCCTATAAAATAGTCTTTCAAACAAAAAAGTAGCATCAAATGGGAATCATAAAAGCTCTCGGAACAATTGATAAAGAACTGACCAAAAAAGGGATTGCAGAATTGGCACAAAACGATGCCAATCAAGTCATTGCATCGCCTGAATTCGATTTATTGAAAGTATATGTCGAGTTAAAACGGTACGAAAATTATCTTTCCGAAGTCATGGAACAGATAAAACCTTTGGCGTTGGAATTGGCTCAAAAACAAGATGAAAAAACTCTGGTTGTTGAAACAGCAAAAGTCAGACTTCAAAGCCGCGTATCTTACGATTTTTCAAATGATGATAAATGGCAGTATCTAAAAGAATCACTTACGTCATCGCAAACCATTATCAAACAACACGAAGAGTTGCTGAAAACTTTAACCGAAGTCAAAGAAGTTGTTGACGAAACGACAGGGGAGGTGTATCAAGTTTTTCCACCGCAACGGACTGAAAATCAATTGCTTATTGTCAGTTTTTGACACCTAAATAATTGAAAATTCCCTTCGCCGCAACCTTCCCCGCTTGGACTGCATCAACCACTTCCTTACCGCCATTCACGGCATCGCCACCCGCAAAAATACCTGTTAAATTGGTAGAACCATCGCTATTGACTATGATTTTACCGTATTTATGGGTCAAATGAGCATCATTGACAAGGCTTTCAAAAGGCATTTGTCCTGCCGCTTTGATGACCATATCTACGTCTAAACTAAATGTTTCACCCGTCGGAATGGGTGCGCGACGACCACTGGCATCAGCATCGCCCAATGTCATTTTTTCGCAAACCAATTCCTTTACTTTACCAGAATTTCCTTTCAATTCTTTTGGTGCAGCTAAAAACACGAACTGAATGCCGTCGAGTCGTGCAATATTCATTTCGACATCGGTACAAGGTTTTTCAGATTCGGTTCTGCGATAGACAATTGTGACTTCCGACGCGCCTAAGCGTTTGGCTTGTGTCGCCGCATCAATCGCTGTCATGCCTAAGCCAATAACGGCTACTTTGTCACCCACAGGCACATTTGCAAGGGGTTTTGTGCGGATATTGTAGATGAATTCGAGCGCATCTTCAACGCCTTCCAAATTTTCACCTTCAATACTGAGGGGTCTCGCTAAACCCACGCCGATGCCCAAAAAGACCGCGTCGAAGTTGTGTTGTAACTCATTGAGGAACACATCACGACCCAATGCTTGACCATATTCAACGGAAATGCCGCCGATAGAAAGAATAAAATCTACTTCTGCCTCACAAAAATCAGGTGTCACTTTATAGCCCGCAACGCCGTAAGTCATCAAGCCGCCACCTGCTTGTTCTTTTTCATAAATAACGACTTCTACGCCTTGACGTGCCAACGCATGAGCACAAGACAAGCCTGCTGGACCTGCGCCGATGACCGCTACACGCTTTGTTACTGAGGGGGGGCGTTCGTATAATTGCCAATCATTTTCAATCGCTTTTTCTGTCGAATAACGCTGCAAACGGGCAATTTCAATGGGTTTTTCACCCATTAAATTATAAACACAAGCGCCTTCGCACAGTTTTTCAACAGGGCAAACACGGCTACATCCTGCGCCTAAAATATTAGAATCGAATATCGTTTTGGCAGAACCTTTAATATTATCAGTTGTAATTTGACGGATAAACATGGGTACGTCAATTGAGGTCGGACAAGACTTCATGCACGGTGCATCGTAGCAAAAAATGCAGCGATTGGCTTCGACAACGGCTACGTCATGTGTTGTGAAAGGCGGATGGATATCGGCGAAGTTTACCGCGTACTCCAAATCGGTCAAACGGTTGTTTTGTATCATAATTCTACCAATTTACCATAAGTTTCAGGTCTTCTGTCTCTAAAAAACTGCCAAACATTGCGGACTTCGTCTATCATTTCTAAGTCAAATTCAGCTACTAACAATTCATCGTTGTCTTCTGATGCTTGGGCAAAAATTTCGCCACGCGGGTTGACAAAATACGATGAACCATAAAATTTACCCACATGCCAAGGTGCTTCAGTGCCAACACGGTTAATACAACCCCAAAAATTACCATTTGCTGCCGCATGAGCGGGTTGTTCGAGTTTCCACAAATATTGCGACAGACCCGCAACGGTTGCCGATGGATTATAAACGATTTCTGCGCCATTTAAGCCCAAAATCCGTGCGCCATCGGGAAAATGACGGTCATAACAGATGTAAACACCGATTTTGGCGTAGCGTGTTTGAAAAACAGGATAGCCCAAATTCCCAGGTTTGAAGAAGTATTTTTCGTAAAAACCTGACGTGTGTGGGATATGATTTTTGCGGTATTTGCCCAAAATTTCGCCGTCCGCATCAATGACAACAGCTGTATTGTAAAGTACGCCCGATTGCTCTTTTTCATAAATCGGCACGATGATAACCATGCTGTATTTTTTCGCCAATTCCTGCATCAGATCCGTCGTTGCATTTGGAATCGGTTGTGCAGAGGCATACCATTTAGGGTCTTGTCCCGGACAGAAATAAGGTGTATTGAAAATCTCTTGTAAACACAGGATTTGAACGCCTTTTTTACCAGCTTCTTCGATGTACGGAATGTGCTTATCGAGCATGGCTTGCATGATTTCTTCAATCGTGCCTTCGCCTTCGGTTAAGGGTAGGCTCATTTGGATTAAGCCGCTTTTGATGATTCTTGGCATACGTTTTATTTTTATAGTTTGTTGAAAATCAATTTTTTAGGTAGAAATACTGAGGGAGTTTGTTTTTTAAAAAAATTAAAAATATCTTTGTAAAAAAACTTTAAAGATGCAAAGTATAGCTTTTCAAGATAAAAAAATAATAGGTAAACAAAAACCAACTCATATAT
>JAYTUR010000380.1:0-1933 GCA_043744475.1 Saprospiraceae bacterium
TTTCAAGTGATACACGGCGCGGTTCTGCGGGTTTTTTCTTAGGCTTTGTAGTTGATAGGACTTCTGACATAATGAATCACAGATTTATACTGATATGAATGATTTATGAAGATTTAGGGCATTTATTTCTACAAAATTAGACTTTATTATGTTTTTTTCCAAATAAAAACGAAAGTCGTATTCGTCAAAAACCACAGTAATCAAAAAAATCAGATTGAATAAGTGGCTGTTACTTAAAACGAATCGCTTTCACAGGCGAAATGGACAAAACCATAAATGTTGGCAATATCAAAAACAAGGTTGTTATTATCAGTGTACCGATGTTTAAAACCAAAATAGTCCAAAAATCGAACTGAATAGGGGCGTAGCTGAGATAATAATCCACTTCCGAAAGGTGAATGAATTTGAACTTTTGTTCCAACCAACACAAACCCAATCCAATCACATTGCCAATCGTCAAACCTGTAAAGATAATGATAGCCCCATAGTAAAGGAAAATGCGTTGAATCCGTCCATTGGTCGTACCAAGCGATTTCAAAGTGCCAATCATATTCGTGCGTTCCAAAATCAGAATGAGCAAGGCAGTGACCATATTGATGATGGAAACGACGAGCATCAGTATCAATATGACTTGCTCATTGACATCTTGCAGATCGAGCCAATCAAAAATAGCAGGTTCTTCTTGACGAATAGTTTGAGCATTCAAATCATTGCTAATCACTTCACTATATATGTATTCATTAATACTTTTGAGGTCTTTTAAGTCGTCAACAAAGACTTCGTAACCTGCGATATAATTATCGGCCCAACCCAACAGTTTTTGAATGTGGGCAATATCTACAAGGGCGAATTTTTTGTCATATTCCTCCAAACCCGTTTTGTAAATGCCACAAACCTCAAAAAGCCGCTGTTCTTGCACATTGTTTTGAACAAAATGAACGATGAATTTTGACCCTGTTTTGATATTCAAACGATTGGCGGTTGACTGCGAAATAAGAATATCATGGCAGGAATCCGTGCCGCAAATATTGACTTTTCGCCCTTCCACAAGGTTTTGTTCGACAAAAGACCAATCAAAATCTGACCCAATGCCTTTCAGAACAATGCCTTCAAAATTGTCTTTTGTTTTAATGATACCCGCTTTTGTCGCATAAGATTGCACATGATGTACGCCACCACTTGTGACTTTTTGACCTTTGATTTTATCCCAAAAATCGGTTTCAAGAAGCGGAACGCCTTGTAAATTTTGCAATTTAGTTACCAAACCTTTATCGGTAATAATCGGAATCGGCTCATAAGTTGTCGTTTGTTGCACCGACGTAATGTGGATATGACCCCAAAAACCGAACATTTTGGCACTGATTTCTGACTTAAACCCCTTAATCAAGGAGGTTGCAACAATCATAACGGCAATGCTCAAAGCCACCGCGACAATTGCTATGCGTATAATAAGGCGTGCAAAAGATTTCTGACCGCTTGCCGCCACTCGTTGAGCTATAAAAAATGGAAAATTCAAATCGTTCTTATTTTAGCTGCAAACTTATCAAAAAGCCTTTAGATACTGAGGAGTCAATGGGTATTTCGTTGAAAAAGTTTAAATTCAGATAAAAATCCTATTTTTGCGCATCAAAAAATGCCTTTTTTACTGAGGGGGAGCTTTCCAAAAGTTTGAAACTTTTCGAAAGCTGTGAGTTGAATAAATATTTAAATCATAAAGTATTGATAATGAATTTTATAGAAGAATTGACATGGCGGGGCATGTTGCACGACGTAACACCTGGCGTAGAGGAAGCCTTGAAAAATGAAGGCATTGTGGGCTATATTGGTTTCGACCCGACCGCGCCGAGTATGACGATTGGCAATTATGTGCAAATTATGTTGCTTAAATTTTGGCAATTGTCTGGTCATAATCCCATTATGTTGTTTGGTGGTG
>JAYTUR010000381.1:0-1931 GCA_043744475.1 Saprospiraceae bacterium
CTTCATACCTCATATTTCATACTTATTTTAAGCCCAAACTTTACACCCCTCAGTACAATTCGTACAAATATCAATTTCCTCACGTCCTTTCAGTATCGCTTTGCGAAAACGGCTGTACGAACCGTTGTGCCAGACTTCACGGAACGAGGCTTCTTTCAAATCGCCCAATTGATGCGGCGCATCTTTATCGAAGCAACAAGGCACAACCAAACCGTCCCATGTAATGACGCATGAATGCCACAACTTCCAACAATGATTGACGAGCGCATTTTTGAACGCCCATTTGCCATCGTCTTTTTGCGTATAACGCGCATATTTTTCAATTGTTGGTATTAAATCATTGCCATTTTCATAGTCATAGACCTGGGCAGTCTTCAATTTTACTTCGTCAACGCCAATTTCTTTTGCCAATTTATAAATTTCAGGAATCTGATGTTCATTGGGTTTCACAACCAAAAACTGAAAAATAATGTGCGGCGTTTTAGATTTCATCTCCTTTTTCATCTTCACCAAATTGCGCGCACCTTGCAACACCACATCGAGTTTACCTTCCTTTCGATAGCTTTCGTATGTCTCTTGCGTTGTGCCATCAACCGAAATAATTAAGCGGTCAAGCCCACTTTCAATCGTTTTTTTAGCATTTTCACCATTCAAAAAATGCCCATTTGTAGAGGTTATGGTGTAAATCCCTTTGTCATTGGCGTATTTGACCATATCTAAAAATTTGGGATTGATATACGGTTCGCCTTGAAAATAAAAAATAAGCATCATCAAATCACGATGCAATTCGTCTATTGTTTTCTTAAAAAAATCTGATTTCAGATTGCCTGTCGGACGTGTAAAAGCCCGCAAACCACTCGGACATTCGGGGCAACGCAAATTGCAAGCCGTCGTGGGTTCAAGCGAAATTGTGAAAGGCATACCCCACTGAACAGGTCGCCGCGTCCATTTTGTTACATAGAATGAAGACAATACTTTTGTGGCATTCCAAACCCGCCGAAGCGTCACTTTGGATAAAAAACGGAGAGAATCGGTTGCGTTATATTTAGTCATTTTGTTATTACGGCAATACGTTTAGGAAACTTTTAAAGTTCCCAAACGTCGTGTAACCTTATTTTTTCTCACAAATCATCACAAAGGCAGGTGGAATATTGAAAGGCACAAACTCAACCTTTACATTGCCAAAATGCTTTCTATACATTCTCTGAATAAACGATGAGTAATGATATTGAATATACAATCCTTTCTTTTTCAGCACTTTATGACAAACAGAAACGATGCGATGCACCAAATCATTGGGCAAAGCAATAAATGGAATCGCAGACATAATATAATCAGCTTCTTGAAAACCTAAATCTTTTAAATGTCTTTCAAGGTTTTCAGCAGAGTCTTCAATCAGCACAAAACGCGGGTCGTCAATAGCCCCCCTCAGTATTTTACAAAATTCAGGATTGATTTCAAAACACAATAACAACGCATCATGCGACATGCGATTCAGCAACTCCTCTGTCAAAACACCATCACCAGCACCCAATTCAACAATGACTTTGGCATGAATGAAGTCAATGGGTTTCATCATTTCACGCACCAAATATTTTGAACTTCGAGCGACAGCCCCCGTTGTTCGCAAGTTCCTCAAACTTTCTTTTAAAAAATCAAAATGATTCATTTTCGTTATTTAGTGAATTTTCGCTTAGAATCTGCAAAGATATTATGCTGCGGCGAAAATGTTAGAAACAAGCCGTATTTCATACGTTAATGTCTCAAATGATTCAAGACGTAAAAGTCAAAAAGAGGCATTTGGTTCATATTTTGCCCAATAATGACGACACGAGTACCCCCTCAGTATAAACCCCCAAAACAAGATTTTTTTACCTTTTTGAAAAAACTGTAAGGCAAACAAATGATTCACGAGCGACTTTACTAATTTT
>JAYTUR010000382.1:0-1929 GCA_043744475.1 Saprospiraceae bacterium
TTACACTATGAAAAAGTTGTTGGACGACCCAAAAAACCTCCGCAGCAATTTTGAAAATTACCTGAACGGCTTTTCTTATAATGTGCAAGACATCATTACCAAGTTCAAGTTTCGTAATGAACTGGAAACATTGGACGAAGCAGGCAAGTTGTTTTCAACTATTGAAAAATTTGTTTCGCCAAAAATTGATTTGCGACCAGGGAGCTTGCCGCCTTTGGCAATGGGTTATGTGTTTGAAGATTTACTTCGCAGGTTTAATGAAGCCACCAATGCCGAAGCAGGACGACATTTTACTCCCCGTGAAATTATTGAACTGATGACACATGTTTTGTTCTTGCCTGTGAAAGAGCAAATCCAAAACGGAACATTTTTGATTTACGACCCTTGTGCAGGTTCGGGTGCTATGCTTACCGAATCGAAAAAATACATTACAGAAGAAGACGGCGAAATAAAATCGAAAGCCACAGTTCATGTTTATGGACAGGAAAATACACCAACTATTTACGCCATTTCAAAATCAGATATGCTGTTGAAAGGCGAAGACCCTGAAAAAATTGTATATGGCAGCACTTTGAGCCAATATGGTTTTGCAAAAGAGCTTCGCTTTGATTTTATGCTCACCAATCCACCTTATGGCACCAGTTGGGCTGATGATAAAAAAGCATTGGGTGTTGGCGACAAAGGCAAAATCATTGACCCACGTTTTCAAATCAAACAGCGATATGCCCACGCTGCTGAACCTGCCGTTACCCGTGTGAATGACGGACAGTTGATGTTTGTGTTACACATGCTTAGCAAGATGAAAGACACCGAGCAAGGCAGTCGCATTGCTTCTGTTCATAATGGTTCGGCTTTGTTTACAGGCGATGCAGGACAAGGCGAAAGCGAAATTCGAAAACACATTATTGAAAGCGATATGCTGGAGGCAATCATTGCTTTGCCGAATGATATTTTTTACAACACGGGTATTCCCACTTACATTTTCATTATTACCAATCGTAAGCCAAAAAACCGAAAAGGTCATGTGCAGCTCATCAATGCCAACGGCGACCAGTTTTATGGCAAGATGAAAAAATCGTTGGGAAGCAAACGCAACGAGTTAGTGCCAAAAAACATTAACGACATTACAAAACTTTATCAGGAATTTAAACCAACTGAATACAGTAAGATTTTTGATAACAACGAGTTTGGCTATGCTCAAATTATAGTACACAGACCTTTACGTCTGATGGTGCAGTTTACAGCCAAACGAGTGGCTTCGCTTCGCTTTGTCAGCAACAACACAACTTTAAGGGAAGAACTGTACAAAGAATTTAACAATGAAGTGTATGAGAAAAAAGCTACCGACAAATTAGAACAATGGCTGCTCAATTACTTTATGCAAGACAATGACGAAGAAGAAAGTGAAGATGGCGATGCTTCGACAGGCTCTACCGAAATTACCCTTGCATCTTTACCAAAGAAAAAACAGAAGATTGTAAAACAAGTGGTTGATACCGCCATTTGGCAACGAGATCTTGCCTTGATGAACCACGCCAAAACTTTGGCTGAAACCTTTGGCGACAAACTGTTTGAAGACTTTAATGTTTTTGAAGAAAAGTTTGACAAAGAATTGAAAAAGCAAAATATAAAATTAGCTGCCAAAGACAAAAAAGATTTATTAGGTGCTGTAAGTTGGACAGACCCTAATGCAGCCGCTGTAATAAAGAAGAAAAATAAAGATGGCAGCATAGAGTATGTAAGCGACCCAGCTAAGAAAGATTATGAAAACATACCGTTGAAAGAAGACATTCAAACCTTTTTTGAACGGGAAGTTATTCCCTTTGCTAATGATGCCTGGTGGAACGAAGACGAAACTCGTATTGGTTATGAAATAAACTTCAACAAATATTTTTACCAATACCAAGCTCCACGCAACAAAGCCGATAT
>JAYTUR010000383.1:0-7387 GCA_043744475.1 Saprospiraceae bacterium
ACAATCTCTACCCTTGATATTTCAGTTGGTTATGAGCATTATGAGTTGGGAATTTTTCTTTATTTTGGTTGAAAGACACGGTCAAATACTGAGGGGGGACAATCTCGAAAGTGCGATTACGAATGTGATGCGCAATTTTTTCGGCTTTTTTGGTTGCACCACGTGGGCATTGGCTTCGACGTGCAACACCATGGTTAGTAATGTCATCGGTCAAGGTTTGCAAGACCGTGTGCTGAAAGTTGTTCGTATGATTATGACTATGAGTGTTGGTTTTGCCTTGGTTTTTGCTCTTTTTATCAATATTTTTCCTGAAATGTTGTTAAATATTTATGGTCAAAGTGCGGAGTTTATCAAAGAAGGCGTACCGATTGTCCGTATCGTGTCAGGTGCAATTATCGCTATGTCATTGGGTGCAGTTGCTTTAAACGGTGTCAACGGAACAGGGCAAAGTCGCGCTACTTTGTCCATTGAAATCGTTGCTATTTTCATTTATTGTATCTATGTCTGGTTGGTTTATGAGCATTGGCGACTGCCTTTCTTTGTCGGTTGGTTGTGCGAGTTTATTTATTGGTCGTCTATTTTAGGCATGGCTTATTTTTATTTGCAGAGTGGTCGGTGGAAAGGCAAGGTGATTTGATGATTTAATTTTTGAACACTGATTGGAGTGATTTGATTGATTTACGCTGATTTTTTGTTCTTTTAATTGAATAAAAACCTTAATTTTGTCAAAAAGTAATGCAATGGAATTATTAGCAGTAACAGTTAAATCTGATGAGGCGGCTCAATCATTAAAAGCATTTTTGCAAACGATTGATTACATTGAAACAGTCAATCAAGTTTCTGATGAGTCAAATCAATCTTTAATCTCTTTTACAAAAGGGAATTATACTTCTTCTGAAAAACCTTCGGACTTCGCAGGTATTTGGAAAAACAGAAAAAAGATAGATGCTAAAAAGTTGCGCGAAAGATTATGGAACAGAAAAAACCAATATCCATGCCTACCACATCCTTAAAATATCTTCTCGTCTTCACAACGCCTGTTGTTGTCCTCTTTTCCTTGTCAATGCATGGATTATGGACATATTTTGCCCTCATTTTTGTATTTGTTTTTATTCCACTTTTAGAATTTCTGTTTACGGGCAATGAAAAAAATCTAACAGAACTAGAAGAAGCCATCGCTTTGGAAGATAAAATCTACGACTATATTATTTGGAGCTTAGTACCCATGCAATTATTGACATTGGTTTACTTTTTAGTGCGTGTGAGTGACCCCTCAGTATTTTACGACGAAAAAGTCGGTATGATGACCGCTTTTGGCATTTCCTGCGGCGTTTTGGGTATCAATGCAGCCCATGAATTGGGACATCGCGTGACGAAACATGAACAGTTTATGAGTAAAGTTCTACTCTGTACCACATTATACATGCACTTCTTTATTGAACACAATCGCGGACATCATAAGCACGTATCAACCGATGAAGACCCTGCATCCTCAAAATACGGTGAGAATCTATATGCTTTTTATGTCCGTTCTGTGCGCGACAGTTGGTTGTCAGCATGGCAAATAGAGAAAAAACGTTTGGCAAAAGTCCACCAAAACTTTTGGAGTTTGCACAACGAAATGCTTGTTTATCAAATCATTCAAGCCACTTTATTGGTCGTTACTGCTTTATTGTTTAATATTGAAACGCTATTTTGGTTTATCAATTCAGCCGTTATGGGCTTTTTGCTTTTAGAAACCGTCAATTACATCGAACATTATGGTTTGCGCAGACAAAAAGTAACCGATAAACAATATGAGCCAGTTTTGCCACTTCATTCATGGAATTCTAACCATGCTTTGGGGCGCATTTTACTCTTAGAACTCACCCGTCATTCTGATCATCATTATAAAGCGACGCGCAAATATCAAATTTTAAGGCATTTTAATGACAGCCCTCAAATGCCAGCAGGTTATCCTGCGATGATGCTTTTGGCACTCGTGCCGCCGCTTTGGTTTAAGGTGATGCACCGAAAAATTGCGGCGTATCGCCCTAATTTTTCACACCAACTTTAATCCAATGACCAACGACCACATCACAACAAAACTCACCAACAAAGACATATTGACCAACAAAGCGGCAACGCGGGAATTAAAATGTAATTCGTCAGAAAAAGGTAATATGGTGAGACCGACAGGCAAAACCACGCACACAATCAATATGCTTTGTTCCAACGAGGGCGGTAAGATGTTGTAAATCATCGCAACAGCCAAAAAGCCACAGATATAACGGATGATGAGCACCTTACCGACTGCCCACACTTGTTTTTTGTCTAATTCAAAACTTAAATAGATACCCATCAGTAATAACACGATGGGTTTGTTGCCTTTGGCTAAAACATCTAAAAAATCAACGCAGACATGGGGCACGGGAATGTGTAAGACATTGATAAGCAAACCAATAGCCATGCCTTGTAATGGCGGTAAACGAATAACTTTGTTTAAAATCACTTGAAAATCAACTGTACTCTGCCCTTTTTTGGCAAAATAATTACCAATGGAATAGACCAAACCAAAAACCACGACGGTATTCCCAATGTCAAACATAATGGCGTACACTAAAGCGTCGCGTCCCCAAATCCCTTCGATGATTGGGAAGGCAAACAAGCCCGTATTCAATCCGCCTGTACCCATCGTCAATAATCCGCGCATATCGTTTGGATATTTTCGGAAAACAAACCAAGCAATGAGCAACATGGTGCTGCCAAACGCCAAAGTGAGAAATGGAATGAGAAATAGGCTGCTTTCTAACTTAATCCGCATCGTTGAAACGACCATCAAAGCGGGAAAAGTGGTGTGCATCAAAAAGCGAGAAATGGTTTTCCCTTCTTTTTCGGTGATGTAATTGTATTTTTTAATCAAATAGCCGAAAACAATCATGGCAAGGGTGATTAAAAATACGTCGTTGGCTTGGTTCATATCGTTTTGTTGAGCGTTGATATGGATTTAAAAAAGGCATTTTGGCATCAATGGATAACAAAATGCCTTAGAAATAGGCTTTTATACTGAGGGGGTGCTTTCGCATTTTGACGAATATTTAGTTCAATATCGAAGTGATTTCTATCGGATTTGACAAAACCTTATGAATTGGACACTTATCCGCAATGTCCATCAATCGTGTTTTTTCATCGTCAGATAAATCACCTATCAACGTGATATTACGATTGATATACGTTTTGTTTGCCGCATTATCCCATTCAAAATCAATAGAAACTTGCACGTCTTCCAAAGCCCAACCTTTTTTATCGGCATACATCCGCAGCGTGACGCAGGTACAAGTTGCCAACGCACTGCTCAATAGTTCGGAAGGTCTAAACCCCAAATCTGTACCGCCGTCATCTGTCGGTTCGTCGGCAATCAGTTCATGCCGTCCGTTGGTGAGGGTTGTTTTGTAATGATTTTTTTGGATATTGCCTTTGATATTGGTTGCCATAATTGTATTTACTTTAATTATCCTTCAAAACCGACTCGTTTATGACTGCCGTCACAATAAGGTTTATTACCCGACTGTCCGCAGCGACAAAAAGCGGTTACTTTGTTTTTGTGCGTTTCCGTACCGTCTTTTTCTTTCACCGTAATATTGCCATACACAAGCAGCGGACCATTTGGTATGGCTTCCACGATACTTTCGGCTTCCACGCTTTCGATGTTGACCGCTTCGTCATTCATGTAGTAGCTTAATGCACCTGAAGGGCATTTCTTTACTTGTTCGATGATGCGTTCTGTTGTCGCCCCTTCGAGTTTAATCCAAGGGCGTTCCATCGGATTAAAAACTTCGGGCAAACCCGTTGCGGCAGTCCAACAAATGCGGGAATGGATACAAGTATTTGGTTTCCAAACGATTGTAACTTCGCCGTTGGTGTATTTTTTTGTTATGTCTTTCATTGTGGTGTACTTTTCAAGTAAAAGATATTTAACTGCAAGAATAATGAAATTGTTTAATTAAGTGCACTGCTTTCCAAAAGTTTGTAACTTTTGGAAAGCTATAAAGTAGTTGTTTTTTCAACCTAAAAAATCCGCATTAGCGAATTCAGGATTCGGATATGTGTAAAATCCTTCGCCCGTTTTCAAGCCCAATTTGCCTTCATCAACGTACTCTTTCAACAAAACGGCAAAACGAACACTGCGGCTGTCCGTTCGTGTTTTGACAACGTGCCACGCCGTTTCTAAACCAATCGTATCCAAAATACCAAAAGGACCCATATTTGATTTAAAATTGCCCATCCACGAACGGTCAATGTCTTGAATGGAAGCGATGTCGCGCGTCCTCAAATCACCTGCCGCGCCGAGAATCGCCATCAGCATTTGATTGAATAGATAACCCGGGTTTTCTTTTTGTATCAATACAGGAATTTGATTTATCGCCTTACCAAAATCTTTGAGCAAGTCAATGACCCACGCATCGGTATCGGGATGCGGCATAATGTCCACAACCGTCATAGTAAACACGTCGTGAAAATGGAAAGCGCAAAACGCATGTGGTCGTCTGGTCTCTTCGGCGAACATAGACGGCAATAAATAAGAGGTATTCGTCGTCAAAACCGTGTGTGGTTCAAACAAAGGCGCAAAACCTGCCCATACTTCTTTCTTGATGTTAAGGTCTTCTGTCACCGATTCACTGACTAAATCAATATTTTTAACGGCTTCTTGCATATCCGTTGTTGTCGTTAAGCGACTTTGTGCGGCATCAGCGACCCCCTCAGTAATAAACCCTTTTTTGACAAAACTTCTAAGCAATTTGTCTTGAATCGAGCGCGCTTTTAGCAAAGCCTCCTCCGTCACGTCATACATTTTAACGTTAAAACCATCCATCGCACAACGCAAACCAATTCGCAAACCGAGTGTGCCGCAACCGATGATAAGGACGTTTTTTATGTCTTTCAATTCTTTCATATTCTTCTTGTTTTTTTTAAAATAATTGCCAAAGATGCGGTTTTAGGGCAGATTTCTTAAATGAATTTAAAAGAGATTTTTATTTTTTTTTAACATAAAACCACAACTGTCATTGCCTTGAACACAACCGTCATTGCGAGGAACGAAGCAATCTACTAAACTCAACAGATTGCTTCGTTCCTCGCAATGACAAGTGTAATGAATTTGACGCTTTTATTATTTATGCCTTACTTTACATAGTTTCTTTGTTAAAAAACCTAATTTTGCGCCTCAATTTTACATTATTCACTATCCATTATCCACTTAACATGCAATTACTTGACGGAAAATTACTCGCCGAAACCATAAAATCAGAAATCAAATTAGATGTTGACCGCCTTATTGCCACAGGCAGAAAAACACCGCATTTAGCAGCTGTTTTGGTTGGTAACAATCCTGCAAGCGAGGCTTATGTGGGCAATAAAATACGTTCATGTGAGCAAGTTGGGTTCAAATCCACGCTCATACGTCGCTCTGAAAACGTGACGCAAGCAGAGATTTTAGCCATTGTCAATGACTTAAACAACGATGCAGACGTGGACGGCTTCATCGTTCAGTTGCCCTTGCCAAAACACATTGATGAATCGGTTGTCACCTTGGCGATTGACCCGAGTAAAGACGTTGACGGTTTTCACCCAACCAATTTTGGGCGTATGACGCAAGGTTTACCTGCTTTTTTACCTGCGACACCTGCGGGTATTCTCGAAATGTTGAAGCGTTATAATATCGAAACAAGCGGCAAAGAATGTGTCATAGTCGGTCGTTCCAATATTGTCGGGACACCCCTCAGTATTTTGCTCTCGCGCAAAGGTTGGGACTGTACGGTGACGGTTGCGCATTCACGCACAAAGAATTTAGCAGATGTTTGTCGTCGTGCGGACATATTAGTCGCTGCCATCGGCGTTGCTCATTTCATCAAAGCCGATATGGTCAAAGAAGGTGCAGTTGTCATAGATGTTGGTATGAATCGCATTGAAGATAAAACAAAAAAAAGCGGTTCGCGCCTTGTCGGAGATGTGGATTTTGACAATGTCGCACCTAAATCAAGCTATATCACGCCCGTCCCTGGCGGTGTCGGACAATTAACGGTTGTTTCGTTGTTACTCAATACTTTGAAAGCCGTTCAAAACCAATAAAATGGATAATGGATAACGGGATAATGTAAAATGGATAATTACTAAGAAACTGCTTTAAATCCTGCTTCTCACTGTTTCTCGCTTTGCTCGAAAAGCGTACTTTAAAGTTTTTTTTTAGAGCGAAGCTGTTTTTTAAATAAAAATCAAAGATTTTTATTCAAAAAACAGCTTCGCTCTGATAGATTTTCTCTCTACACGCTTTTTTTGCGAAGCAAAAAACTGTGAGTAATTGTATGTTTTTAGTTTTAAAACAGTTTTTAACATTATCTGTTATCCGTTATAAATTATCCACTTTCCACTATCCACTACTCATTATCCATTAAAAAAATGAACTATTACGCCATCGAAATGACGACCCCTCAGTATTCAGAAGAAAAAGCTGAGATATTGATTGCCTTATTGAGTGATTTGCCTTTTGATACTTTTGAAGTAGTAGAAACGGCTTTGAAAGGTTATATTTTAGAGAAAAATTGGACGGCAAATGTTGAGAAACAAACAGCGGAGGTCAATCAAGGTTTTGGTTTTACCTTTGAAAAGATATTTATTCCTTATCAAAATTGGAATGCTGTTTGGGAATCCAATTTTAAACCCATCCGGGTAGATGATTTTGTGGGTTTGCGCGCCGATTTTCATCCACCTACTGAGGGGGTCGTTTTTGACTTGGTTATTAATCCGAAAATGGCTTTTGGCACGGGACACCACGAAACAACTTATATGATGATGCAGTTGATGCGCGACATAGATTTTGTTTCCATGAAAGTCATGGATTACGGCTGCGGTACAGGCATTTTAGCCATTTTAGCATCAAAATTGGGCGCAACGGATTTAGAAGCGGTGGATATTGAAGAAGCAAGTTATGAAAATACGCTCGAAAATAATGCCATCAATGATGTACACAATATCAAAACCTATTGCGGCACACTCGACGTGATTCCATCGTCAGATTTTGACATTATTTTAGCCAATATCAACCGCAATGTCATCCTTTATTCTCTTTCGGACTTGAAAAGTCGCTTGAAAACGGGCGGCATTCTATTGATTTCTGGTTTTTTGAAACAAGATGAAAACATACTTTTAGACGCTACAAAAAAGGAAGGCTTTCAACACATCCAAACCGAACATCGCGGCAATTGGTTGTGTATGAAATTGATAAACGGATAATGTGTAATCATTATTTGTTATCCATTTTCAATTAAGTGCGAGGTAAAAATAAATTGATATTACTCACTGTTTCTCGCTTCGCTCGAAATACGTGCTTTAAAGGATTTTTTAGGAGACG
>JAYTUR010000384.1:0-1927 GCA_043744475.1 Saprospiraceae bacterium
CGGTTGCCGAAAGTGGTTTGGGTATATCTGAAACAGACTTTTGAAATGTACTAGGTGTCGGCGAGTTCAATTTGAGTTGCGTTAAGCCTAAAATGGGCAATAATGCGGCAGGAATAGCATTTTTTAGAAAAGGCATTTGGCTACCAAGTAAACTGACCAAACTGCTAGCAGTTCGGCTGCTGTCTAAATTTTTGCTGACCGCACTCAACAAAATTGGGGCAGCTAAATGGAGTAAACTTGTGGCTGAACCCGTTTTAATACCGGTTTGCGTTGCTACCCATTGCGCGATGCTGCCTACTTTTGAACCAAATAATGTTTGCACAAATTGGCTTCCTTTTTTTAGTAATCCTTGTGATTCTGAACCATTGCCGAGCAATGAACCCAATGAATTGAATAAATTCCCGTCGTAACCACCTTGATTTATGACACCTAACAAATTATCTGCGCCACTTAATGTTGTGGCTTGATTAACCATGCCGCCCAATACTGAGGGGAGTAAAACATCTAATGCCTTTTGCGTTGTCACCTCTTTTTCACCTAAAAGCCCTGCGACTTTTGTCGTTACAGTATGTTCAATTTGACCTTTTACGAAATCGAGTAGGTTGATACCTATCATTTTTATGACTTATTTTTTCGTTTAACAATAACAGCTTGATTGGGGCAAATATAGACATAGAAAACCAAGTCGTCCTACTTTATCAGTGTTTTATATATATTGATTTATCTTTGTTTTTTTTTGAAAACAATGACCCTAATTTTTTACCCCCTCAGTATTCAGACCTTTTCGTCCCCACCATATCGCTAAGGAAAATCCTGTCATCAAATCCCATATCCCATACCATGCGGCAACCAACGCCATGCCGCCGAGGCCATCGAAAAAATTGAAAACGATAATCAAAGCTAAAGTGACATTGTGGATGCCTGTTTCAAATGTCAAGGCGCGACAATCGGCTTCGCTCAATTTGTTTACTTTACCATTGTAATAACCAATAACATAGGCTAAACCGTTGAGAATCAAAACAATAAAAAATACTTCTCCAATGTAGTCAATGATGTTTTTTAAATTTGAACCAATAGCGCCGAATATTAATCCGAAAAACATAACGAGTGATAATATCTTAAATGGCTTGCGAATCAAGTTGGCAAATGTCGGAAAACGACTGTTGATAACCATACCAATTGCTAAAGGAGTCAAAATGAGATCGCCGACGATGGCAACCATATCCATTGGATTTATGCTGACTTCGCGTTGCAAACTGGCAATATTGGGTATCACTTTAGAACCCAACCATATATAAAGCGGCATTGTGACGATACAAACGAGGACAGAAACAGAGGTGGTGGTGATTGCTAAAGCGGTATTGCCACCTGCCAAATGGGTGGTATAATTGGAATTATTACCGCCCGGACATGCTGAAATCGCTACCATGCCCAACGCTACTGAGGGGGGCGGATTGAAGACAAAAACGAGCCCGATGGTCACTAAAGGCAGGACTATGAGTTGCCCAATCATGCCAACGATAGCAGGTTTGGGGTTTTTCCACAACATTTCAAAATCGTCTTTTTTGATGTCGAGGGCGATACTAAACATTAATAATGCTAAAATGATATTGAGAACCAATAAGTTATCTGGATTGAAGTTGATTTTGATGTTATCAACAGTATTCATACTTTTATGTTTTTAGTAAAATAATTTCGTTTTTTTTTGATTTCGGAAAGTTAGTAAGTTTCGTTTAAACTTGAAATTTTAATTTTACCTTTTCAAAAGCCCTCAAAATACTGAGGGGGTAGTATGAATAAGCGTAAAATTAAAAAAATCAGTAAAATCAGTAAAATCAGTTTAAATCAGTTTAAATCAGTGATTTATTATGGATACACATTTGCATCACAAACCCGATTACGACCCGCATCATCACAATGAGGCGCA
>JAYTUR010000385.1:0-1927 GCA_043744475.1 Saprospiraceae bacterium
GCCAAATTTTCTGAGATGAAAGTACGACGAGTTTTTGGGTAAAAAAACTTTTTTTGAAGGTTTTGACCGCCCGGCTATAATGAGGGGTCCTGTAATGCCAATTTTCTTTGCCGTTAATTTTTGTAAATAACTGTACGTCAATGATTTACAAAAGTATATTTATGGTGATTGATAATTGGGTAAACTAAAACAATGCTTTTTAAGTCGAAGGTTGAGGACAATTTATGTATTTATTGTGTATGTTTATTAATTGCCAAATGTATTCAGTAGGCATGTAAATTTATACTTTGAAATTTCTGATTCAATTGCCAAAAGTAAAATTATAGTGAATTATTTGAAACCCTACTTAAAATAGATTTACAATATTAATTTGTTTAAGCTGCATAAAACCATATAAAATCAAGTTTTTGCCCCAATAGTTCAATTTTCAAATAGTAAAATATATATTTGTGACGCTACAAAAAAAATAAATTTTATTCATTTAACCAATAAAAACAGCTTCATAAATGATTACTGAAGACAATAAGCAAAGGATTTTAAGCATCGTCAATATCTTTGAAACAGGCTCTCCTGATGGTAACTATGCCGATATTAGCATTTTTAATGATGGCAAGGGTAGTACCCGCCAAATTACTTTTGGACGCAGTCAAACAACAGAACAAGGCAATTTAAAGCAACTTATTCAGGCTTATATCGACAATAAAGGCATGTTTTCTAATGATTTCAAGCCGTATGTAGATAAAATAGGCTCAGTGCCACTCGTTGATGATAAAGCATTTATAGCTTTGCTCAAAAGTTCTGCGGAAGATGATGACGTGATGATTAAGACTCAAGATGCCTTTTTCGACAAGGTTTACTACCAACCTGCCCTTAAATTTTTTAACGAAAATGGCTTTAGCTACCCCCTCAGTATGCTCGTCATTTATGACAGTTATATTCACTCTGGAAGTGTTCTTGATTTTTTGCGCAAACGATTTCCTGAATCACCACCCGTTAGAGGAGGCGATGAAAAGGCTTGGATAAAGGCTTATGTCAATGCGCGTCATGAATGGTTGTCTGGCAAAGGCAACCCGCTCAACAAAACCATCTATCGCACTCAACTCTTTTTGACCGCTATTGCGGCGGGCGATTGGATGATTGGTTCGCCTTTGGTCGCCAACGGTACGCGGTCGCGTGGTTTGGACGACGACACCTCTGGCTTAATAGAAATAGTGCATATTCGTGCTTACGACCGTTCGGGTTTGACGCAGGAATGAGTTAAATTGAGTTTCTACGTTAGGGAAATCTTCAAAATTTCCCTAACGTTGTGCTCAATTTTAAAATTATCATTTTATGAAATCCGATAAAATAATTCTCCTTGGCGACCCTCGTTTGCATATCGTTTCTCAACCCATAAAAAAAGAGGAACTGTCCGATTTGCAGCCCGTCATCACTGATTTACACGATATTTTGTTTGAATTTAAAGTCCGATTCGCTCATTACGGCGCATTCAGAGGCATCGCTGCACCCCAAATTGGTGTGATGAAACGCTTGATTTACATGTATATTGACAAACCTGTCGTTTTCATCAACCCTGTTTTAGAAAATTTAAGCACCGAAAAAATGACTATTTGGGACGATTGTATGTGTTTCCCAAACCTATTAGTACAGCTCGAAAGGCATGAATCCTGTACCATAACATACCTCAATTTGGATTGGCAACCGCAAGTCATGCACCTCAAAGGCAGCTTATCGGAACTGTTGCAACATGAGTATGACCATTTAGATGGTATTTTGGCAACCCAGAAAGCGATTGATAGTCAATCATTTAGGTGGCGAAAGTAGAATTGACAAATCAAAAAAGCCTTAAAAACACATCGTTTTTAAGCCTTTTTTGATAAAAATACTGAGAAACTGTTTTAAAACTAAAAACATACAATTACTCACT
>JAYTUR010000386.1:0-1926 GCA_043744475.1 Saprospiraceae bacterium
TAAGCCTTTTTTGCCCAATAATTCATAAACTTCGCTGCTGGCGGCGGCGGCTAAAAACATGCCTTTGACATCCACCCAAGCGTCTCCTTTTTCACCGCAGCCGATAAAAACGGGGCGTGGTGCGCACAAAGCAATCAATTCGTGGGAGTCAACGGGCAAATCATTCCAAGTGGTCGGGTCGGCGGCATATTTGATGAAATTGCCTGCCATCCAGTGATATTCACCTGAACTGGCGACGTTTTCAACAAGTTCACCCGCATTTCGACGATGCAATTTCGCGCCACCTTCGCCCGAAGAACTGACGTAGGCAATGGCAAAACGCGAATCATACGCCATTGTCACAAGCGTCGCTTTGCCATAACGGGAGTGCCCTTCGATGCCGACTCGTTTGGCATCAACGGCTTTATCGATTTCAAAATAATCTAAAGCACGACTTGCACCCCAAGCCCATGCGCGCAGCGAACCCCAATCATCGGCTTTGCGGCGTTGACCTTTGTTCATCAAACCGATGATGCCTTCGGTGAGTCCTGCGCCATTATCGGCTTGAATGGTCGTTGGAATTAAAACAGCATAGCCCCAACCTTTTGCCAAAAGCTGCTGCTGCCAAGGTACGTCTATGGGTTTTGTTGGGTCGGCAGGTGGCGGCGGGGGTGGACGCATCCATGCAGGAAAAACGAAGCCAAATTCCATCATAATTGGTACGCCTTTCTTTGCTTTGGCGGGTGTTGTCAATGTCAAACTGATATCAACTTTGACATCAGGATAGCTTGAATTGTCTACGTGTCCGACCAAACGTTTGGTTGTGACTGGAAAATCGCCGTTCATAGTATCCAAAGTGCTCAAAACCTCCCATTTTACTGAGGGGGTGTTTTTGGGCATCCTACCATAGATTTCCCTATCAAAATCTTCGACGATTTCGGGGCGGCGTTTGTGCCACCAATCGGTCGCCGTCTTTACTTTTTGACCATTTTTTAAAGTTAAGGCTTCTGGTAAAGTGGGAAATGGGTTCGCCTTGGCTTCGTCGTAATTGGCAGCATTGGGTGCATTGGGGTTGTTGCCGTTTGCCCCTTGTCGTATCGCTTTGATGCCCAAAAGGTCCAGCATCGCTTTGTAGTCGGCTTGCGTTTTGCGCTGTGTTCTCGCTATGGCACTGTCCTGTTCGGGCGTGCGTTGCGGTTGCTGTGCCATTAAAGCGTTGATATTTAATAGGGCAACACATAAAAAGAGGAGCGTGTTTTTCATTATTCTTGTTGTTTAGTTACGCGTAAAAAAATAAATAACCCGCATTAAAACAGTTATGGGCTTAATTTCTTTGAACTCATAAACGGCGGGAAAGCCTTTTCCTTGCTGAACGCAATGAAAGCATCTATTTTCCCTTTAAATTAAGATGCTTTCATTGCGTTCAGCATGACAAAAGCGACTTGACTACAAAATCTTCAAAGAACCATTTTTACTTATTATATACTGAGTACTTTGACCAAATAGTTTATTGTATTAATTTTAAGGTGCGTCGCACCGATACCGTTTATAGAAAAACCACAAACCTCGCTTTTTTCTAAGGTGCGTCGCACCGTCACCTTGTATATTTCTTTATTTGGTGTCAGTGCGACGCACCTTAATAAAAAAAAGGAATCCGTTGTTATTCTATAAACGGTGGCAGCACTAATGTGCTTTTGCGCAAATGACTTTAACCAACTTTTTGGTCAGAATACTGAGGGGTCTCTTGATTTTCATTACTAATCAAGTTTGGCACATTCCCAAGCACGTTTGAACCATTAGAATGTTCGTTTGACTCTTTCGAGAGTCCCTGTGAACTGGTTTGAACAGTCTTACCGATAAGCATCAATTGTCTTAATTGTGCCGTCGGCATTGTATTTCAATTCCGTCATTTTGACATTGCGCAAATGCGTTTTGCCTGACAATTGT
>JAYTUR010000387.1:0-7370 GCA_043744475.1 Saprospiraceae bacterium
CAGATTATTCAAGGGATTATTGACGACTATCACCAATCTGTTCCGATTGACGATACTAAAAAGATTACGTTTCCGGGTGAACGGGTGTTAGTGACAAGGGAGAAGAATCTTGAAAGAGGTGTGCCTGTTTTGAACAGTGTTTGGGCGGAGATACTTGGTTTTTTATAAAAACTAACTTTCCAAAATTTTTTTAACTTTTGGAAAGTTGTCACTTTTACTGAGGGGGGGGCATCGTGCTAAAAGAATTACGAAATCTTGAAGATTTCGTAATTCTGTGATTAACTTCTGTCATTTACACCACCTCTTTCCACCGCGTCTCTCGCCACGCCTGTTGTTCTTCTTTATTCAGAAATGTCCACGCCACGATGCGACTTGTCTTATTTCCCTGTCCCATTTCGATAGTTTTAACATTCAAAGCCCCTGCTTTTTTTAAACCTTCATAGACAGCTTTGAGGTGTGATTGTTTGGAAATCAAAGTAGAAAAACAAAAACAGGTGTGTGAGAATCGTTGGCTTTGGCGAATGATTTGTTCAACGAATTGCACTTCACCGCCTTCACACCACAACTCATTGTTTTGTCCACCAAAATTCAAGGTCGGTTCAGTAGTTTTTTCTTTTTGAGGGTTCAAATTATTCAATTTACGCAACGTACCCGCTTGCGCTTCTTGAGGTGACGCGTGAAACGGTGGATTGCACATCATCACGTCAATGCGTTCATCTCTATCCAAAATGCCGTAAAAAATGTCTTTGGGCTTGGGTTGTAGTCTCAATTCGACTCGTCCTTGTAATGCTGGATTCGATGCGATAATTTTAGTCGCAGATTCAATCGCTGAGGCATCAATATCAGCACCGATAAACGACCAACCGTATTCTTTTTGTCCAATAATCGGATAAACGCAATTCGCACCCACGCCAATATCCAAACAGGTTATCTGCGAACCCGTTGGAATTTTGCCAAAATTGAACCGGCTCAATACTTCGGCGATGTAGTGAATATAATCGGCTCTCCCTGGAATCGGTGGACACAAATAACCTTCTGGAATATCCCAATTTTCAATATCATAATAATGCTTTAACAAGGCTTTGTTCAGCATTTTCACTGCTCTGGAGTCTGCAAAATTGATGGACTCGTCGTTGTGGATATTCAACTGCACAAAAGAAGCTAAGTCAGGGCAAGTGGCTATCAATGCCGTGAAATCATAGCGTTCTCGATGCCTGTTTAGAGGATGCAAACGGGTCTTTCCTTTGAGTTGCTCTTGATTTGTCTTGGGTGAAGTCTTTTTATGTGCCATTGTCTTTTTGATGCATCAAGAGGTTTATGTCCTTGATTTGAGTGCAAAATTAGACTTTTTTAAGGTAGAAATACTGAGGGGGAGATTTTTTCATTTTTTTTAAAATGAAACACCATTCAGATTAAAAGAGAAAACTAAGATTTTAAAGCCCAATATTCAGAAGGGGACAAAACAAGTAATATGGTTTGCGTAAAATCAACTTTATTGCGAGTAATAAAATGGTTCAAACATGTTTCACTTAAAGCACTACTGTATTGAACTGCATCTTCAAAGTCAGAGTAACCCATGGATAAGGCTTCAAGGATAATACTTTCGTTAATAGATGTGATAGAGATAAATGTTGATAAATCGGTGGCAATCGTCTGGAAATCAGCTGTTGATTTTATCTTTCTTACGATATAAGCTATATTACAAAATGACAAAGCCGAGGCGAATAATTGAATATTGCCTAATTCAGCAGCTTCAAAAAGCCGTTTTGCATCACTATCAAAAGGTGAACGTGCCAATAGATAATCCAGAATAACGTTGGTATCGAGAAATACTTTATCCATTGGAAAGGTACTTTTTCAAAATCTCATCTTCTAAGATTTGTTTTTCATCAAACCCTTCAGGTATTGTCAAGATGCCATGCAATCGTTGTACCACCGACTTTGGAGTCATTTTATTATTAAGTTTTTTAGATTTAAACTTAGCTAATTGCTCTCTCAATTGTTCAATGGTAAATAACAATTGATTGTATTCTAATTCGGAAATGGTGATATTTTTCATGAATTGACTTTATTTTCAACAAAAATACATGATTTTTTGAAAACGAATAAGGTTTTTCAATCTTTCCATCATAATGGCATAAACGCATAACCCTTCATTTGGAATGTTGTAATACCTAACATCGCTGATAAAATGGGCTTAATATTGGGATTGCGCAGTTCTTTGTCCATTTTTCGTTTGTATAAAGATTGTCCACAAACATAAAACTTTACGCCATTGTCTGCCATTTCGTTGATTAAACGCGTATTCGGATTGGGCATACCAAACTTCTTTTGATAGGCTTCGTCGCTCAAAATCATTGATGTACCATTGAAATGTATCACAACCACCAACTCTAAATTTTTAGCCGCAATACCTGCATATCGGTGCAAATTGACAAGCCTTGCCAATTTATCCAAAGCTGGATTGATAGAATCGGGTTTTTCAGGAGCGACAGTGATTTCTGATATGATTTTGTAAGGTATTGTGGCATCTGCAA
The DNA here is from genome assembly GCA_043744475.1 of Saprospiraceae bacterium. GTDB lineage: Bacteria > Bacteroidota > Bacteroidia > Chitinophagales > Saprospiraceae > JAAFJT01. The sequence continues at coordinate 2,538 of JAYTUR010000387.1, forward strand.
TGGAAATAGCTTCAGGCACTTCATACATTGCTCCGCCATCTTTGATGACAGGATTTATGGTCTGTTGTGCGGTCATTTTAAGAGACAGCAAGCATAATAGGCTAAAAAACAGGTATTTTTTCATTGAAAAAGGCGAATTAAGATTGTTTGAGAAGAAAACGATATTTAAAAAATATCGAAAAGGTAAAAGTACATTTTTGTAGCGATACATGTACCCCCTCAGTAAAAAACGGCAATAAGACGTGTTTTGTCCTTTGATTTAACCATTTGAATTTCCCTTTGGTGGCAAAGGGAAAAAAGCACTTGTTCTGCGTTTATAGTCTTGAAATTGCGGATTATCCTTGTATTTCGCTTCCAACATCGGAATACCTGACACATAGAGCAACAAAAAGGTAATGGTCAGCGGGCTAATGATGCCCCAAGTACCGTTTTTTAAAGGTAAAATGATGATAAAAACGCCCCACCACAACAAAACCTCCCCAAAATAATTGGGATGTCTCGTGTATCGCCACAAACCCGTTTGCATGACATCACCTTTGTTTTTCTTATGTTTCATAAAGACAGAGAGTTGGAAATCGCCAATGGCTTCGAAGGCAAAACCTATCAGCCACATCACCAAACCGAGGATGGTAAAAACATTAATGGACCTATCTTTCGCCATAGCTGCTATCAAAATCGGTAAACCGATGATGAGCATGAAAAAACCTTGTAGCACATAAACTTGTAGAAATGAACGGATTGAGAAAGTTTTACCCCATTCTTCACGCCATTTTCGGTAGCGAAAATCTTCGGCTTTGCCTCGACTGCGTAAGCCAATATGAGTTGATAAACGTAGTCCCCAAAGGATGACAAGTGCGTAAATCAATAGGGCTATGGTTGATAGTGGTTGTAGGGAATACAAAAAGACGGATATGACAATAAAACCTGTACCCCAACCAATATCTGCCACATCATTTCTCTTTTTAATCAAAGAAGTAACAAACCATAAAGTGGCATGAACAAGTACGAGTAAAGCCATATATATGATGGTTTGTATCATTTTTTTCCAATATAATTGACGATATAAAACCCGGCAATGCTAACGAGAGCCGTCAAAACAGCACCCCAAATAATATCAATAAAAACAATGGTGGTGGGCCAACCTTTCAAAGTGGCGAGATTGGTTAAATCATAAGTCGCGTAAGTAAAAAAACCAAAAAGCGCACCCAAAGTGATGGCTGAACTTAAAGATTCTTTTTCAACCGAAGGTAAAATTGCAAATATGAAAATGCCGACAATGAAAAGGAGATAAAAAATGATGGCAGCTGCCCAATTGACTTGTTCGCTCAATAAATCGCCTAAATATTTTTTATACAAATCTTTGACAATGAAGCCGAGCCAAGCCATATCAATGATAAAAAATACGACAAAGGTGAGTGCATAACTAACGAATAGTTTTGTTATAGACATCTGGATGGGTTTAAAGTGATTGTCAAAACAATAAAAACAAATATTTGATTCAAAAGTTTTTATTTCATTGAAGGATAAACTTGATGTTCAAGGATTAAGTTTTCATTATCAAACTGTGGTGTCTTTTTTCAAAGCCCACCCTAACAATACCAAAGTGCCAAAACCTAAAGCATTGAGCGTACCGTGTACGGTTTGCATAAACGGCAATGTCAATGTATCAAGAGGAAAAAGAGTCCGTAAAGCATAGAGAAAAGCGAAAATCATTGCAGAAATCAAACAAATACCCGCCGAAAACCACAATATTTTCGTGATTTTTTGCTCACCTAAGCTATTTTTTATAAAAATAGCAGCAGCAGATACTGCAGATACAGACATCCAAACACCTGATAGTGTTTCATATAAATCACTATAGCCCAACTGTGTGGCAATGATGCCTATTGCCGTTAAAAAAACACCTATAATGATGGCAAAACTGACTAATTTAATTTTTCTATCAAATGGATTTTGAAACAAAAAAAGCATCACAGCCGTCAATAATGTAAATCCTGCAAAGTGGAAATGCACACCCGTCAAAATGACAATCCAAGTGGGAAACTCTAAGGGTCTAATGTTAAATCGGTCAAAAACCAGCCAAATAGCACCAATTGACAAGAAAAGAAAAGCCGTTAATGTTACGAGATAGACCATTTTGCCATCTATTCGGAAGCCTCGCAATAAAGTTTCGACGCACCAAGTCGCATAAGGCAGGGCAAAAATGCCCGCTAAATTCCCTCTATCAAGGAGAAAACTAATAGCCAATAGCAATGCACAAGGTAAGTGCCAAACCAAACCATCTGCGTCCATTCTAAACACAGATTGATGTTTTCTAATTTGTTGAAAAGCGACGGGCACAAGAAATAAGGCAGCAAATAAACCCAAAATAACTGCCCATGTAGGCTGTGAAGGCGTTGAGTCAGTAAGAACGGCGACAAGGATTATGACAGACAATTTCAAACATATACTGAGGGGATGTAAAGGTCGAATGAACCGATTACGAAGGTTTAATTTTGAGTTGTTCATACGTCCGTCTTTTTACTTTTTGTAGTGAATCTCTAATAAATTTTTTTTGGAAAAAACGTGATAAAGGATAAGTCAACCGAACTGCCCAAAAACGAGGTCTTGAGAAAGCACTGAGCACATAATAAACATCGCCTTGAGCATCCCGCATGACCTGAAACAGTTCTTCACCCGATTCTACATGATTAGGCAATGTACCATAAGCAAAACCAAAGTGGTTTTCATCATCTAAAACATATAAAATACGTGCAGTATTAAGCCACCATAAGCCAAAAACCTGCGCACACATGACAACAATATCCCCCTCAGTAAAAATGGGTTTCTGATAATAAATCCGCGCCCAACCCTCTGGAAACATAGCCCAATCTGCCATAGCTTGTTTCGCGGCAGTCCAAACATCTTCACCTGTGCCTAAAAAAATTTGGTTTGTGTCTTTGTCGTAACCTTTTAGATTGTATTTATTATATGTTAGCCCAGCATCTTTTTGGGTATCAATAAGTGCATCAAGTTGAGCATCAGTGGGGAGAGTAAATTGAAATAATGCAGTCATTAGATGTTATTTAAGCCCAAAACATGCAATAAAAACATTTGTTCAATTTAGTATTCAATAATTTAGAATGTAAAAGTAAAAATTAAATATGGAAAAAGGGTAGAATTTATTTATTTTTTAATTTATTCACAATGAATTTGAAACCCTACATAATTTTAGAATCCGATAGGATTGTCATGTTTGTAGAAAAAACAGAGAGAAATCATCCCGAATCCAGAGGATTCGCACGTTATAAACGACTACAAACGTGGGAATCCCACGGATTCAAGGAACTTGACGCTTGCTATTTTCTACAAATGTGCGAATTCTACCGAATTCGTATTTTGATATAGGGTTTCAAAACACTGAATAGATTTTCTTATCTAAGTTTATAGAAGTATATGTCTTATCCCATTTTTATTTTGCACGGATATATATATGTTTTTTAATGCTAAAAAATTGATTTTCAACCTTTTGAAAAAATAAAAAACAGATATTTGAATAACAAAGCGATGATGCCATACGTTCATAGAATAATTTTATCTTTTCAAAAAACGTTTTTTTAGAAACATGTCGAAAACATCGTTAATAAAAGTTAAAAGATTTTGAAACATTCCGTTTTTCAATTTACTTTACAAATTGAAAATAAAAAATTGATTTTGGAACACAATTCATGTGAACAAAACAAACCGAATTCACCTGATGATAGAGATGAACAATAATCGTAAAACAATCCTCATTGCCGTTACGGCTTCTTTTGCAACCGCAATTTTGACGGTCTTAGCTTTGCACTTTTTTGAATCGCCGCGTGAAATCGTTTTGCGCGACGGCACTAATGCGCGTTATGCGAGTTATACCGATTTCGCCCTTTCAGGCAATCTGCAACGCAAGTTTTTATCCAGTTCTCCCACGAATTTCATTGCGGCGGCGGAAACCATCACCCCCTCAGTAGTCAACATCAAAGCCTTAACAAGCGGCGGTGCTGACAATTTTTGGAACGATGGCGTGGTCGGTGCATCAACGGGTTCAGGCGTTATCATATCACCTGACGGTTATATTGTCACCAATAATCATGTTGTCGCTGATGCCACCGATATTCAAGTGACATTGGACGACAAACGAGAATACACCGCACGTTTGGTCGGCACTGACCCTTCAACGGATTTAGCTTTGATAAAAGTAGATGCGCAACGTTTATTGCCTGTTAGGTTTGGCAATTCCGATAGTATCCGCGTGGGTGAATGGGTTTTGGCAGTCGGCAACCCGTTCAATTTGGAGTCAACGGTGACGGCGGGCATTGTATCCGCAAAAGGACGCAGCATCAATATTTTGGAAGATAGTTACTCTATTGAATCCTTTATTCAAAGCGATGCAGCCGTCAATCCTGGCAATTCAGGGGGTGCATTGGTCAACACCAATGGCGAATTGGTGGGCATAAATACCGCAATCATTACAAAATCAGGACGTTACGAAGGTTATTCCTTTGCTATACCTGCCAATTTGGCAATGAAAGTCATTCGCGATTTGAAAAACTATGGTATGGTACAACGTGGCTTTTTAGGTGTTGAAATCAATGATTTGTCGCCTGCCATATCCAAAGCAGCCGATTATAATTCGATGAATGGCGTTTTTGTCTTCAAAGTCAATGGTAAAAGTGCTGCCGAAGAAGCTGGTATGAAACAAGGCGATGTCATCATCGGCATTGATGGTCAAAAAATCAGAAATAAAGCTGAACTTTTGGAACAAGTCGGTCGCCACACACCCGGCGAAATTGTTCATATTGAATATATTCGTAAAGG
>JAYTUR010000388.1:0-1920 GCA_043744475.1 Saprospiraceae bacterium
AAAATCAAAAAACGTTTGTCATTTTGGACGAAATACTGAGGGGTACAAATTCAAATGATAAACGGGCAGGAACGATTGGTTTGATAAAAAATCTCATGGCGCACAAGGCAGTTGGCATCATTGCGACGCATGATTTAGTGATTGGCGACATGGAAACAGAATATCCAGATTATCTAAAGAACCTTTGTTTTGAAGTTGAAATCGTTGAAAATGACTTGCGTTTTGATTATAAACTGCAACACGGTGTGGCGCAAAAGATGAGTGCAGCGTTTTTGATGGAAAAAATGGGGATTATTAAATAAAGTAAAATGACTAAAGAAAATATCTATTCTCGCTCATTTCGGCAACGCAAAGCCTACTGGACAGCAACTGTTGTGATGTTCAGCTATTTCCGTTTGTGGTTTTTAAAAAAGATATTTGGACAAAAGTGGTATAACAGACGTATTGGAGCTTTACACATTCAGAATGCGGAATGGGTGCGCGATGCCATTTTGCAACTCAACGGTTTATTTATAAAATTGGGTCAATTGCTGTCTATTTTGACCAATTTTTTGCCCGAAGCCTTTCAAAAACCTTTGGAAGCATTGCAAGACCAAATACCGCCGCGTCCTTTTTCCTCTGTGCGTGAAAGAATTTTGACTGAATTTGGAAAACCCATAGAGGAACTTTTCACTCATTTTGACGAAAATGCACTTGCGGCGGCTTCTATCGGACAAGTGCATTGTGCAGAATTACCTGATGGCACTAAAGTCGTTGTTAAAGTGCAACATGCTGATATTGAACAAGTTGCACAGATAGATTTGGAAATCATTTTGCGCTTGACCCGTATTTCTGCTTGGTTTTATGACATCAAAGGCATGGATTATATTTATTCGCAAGTGCGTAAAATGATTGAGGAGGAGCTGGATTTTATACGTGAAGCGGATTCCATGGAAACGATTCGAGTGAATATTGCCGAAGAAGGCATCACCGTGCCGATTGTACACCGCGCATTTTCTACAGGAAAAGTGATAACCACGACTTGGCATGATGGCGTAAAAATTTCAAATTTGGCACAATTGGACGCTTGGCAGCTTGACCGTCGCGATATTGCCAGCCGAATATTGAAGGCATATTGTCGGATGTTGTTCAAAGATGGTTTTTATCATGCCGACCCGCATCCGGGAAATATTCTTATTCAACAAGATGGTTCGATTGTTTTGCTTGATTTTGGGGCAGTAGCCACTTTGAATACGGCTTTGCGTGAAGGGATTCCGCAACTGATAGAAGCGGCTGTGCGGAATGACACGGCGGCGATGATAGCGACCTTGAATAATATGGGCTTTTTAGCGCAGAACCGCGATGCGGAGAAAATGGCTGAAAAAATGGTCAATGCTCTGCGGAATTTCTTGCAAAATGAAATCAAATTAGAAGGTCTGAATTTTAAAGATATTGAAGTTGACCCATTTAATAATAGCCTGTTCAGTTTAATACAAGACATTGGTTTTAAAGGGATTACGGGGACGGTACAAGTGCCAAAGGATTATGTTTTATTGAGCAGAATGTTCTCACTATTACTCGGTTTGTGCAATGCGCTTGACCCAACTTTCAATCCTTTGGATGTGGTGCGTCCATATGCCAAACAGTTTATAGTGGGCGATAAAGAAGATGTCATGACGTTTGTCAAAGGGTTGTTGATAAGGAGTGTGGCGACAACGCTCGGTTTACCTGATGAACTGCATCAAGTGTTGCAAAAAGCTAAAAAAGGAGAGTTAGACATTAACAATCCCGATGTTGTTCAAGGCGCACGGTTGATGTATTCCGTAGGTCAACAATTGAATTTCACTCTTTTATTGCTGGCAACAATGGCTTTGGGTTTTCTTTTTCATTGGCGAGGTGAAGTTGAATATGTGCATGTAACAATGTGGGTCGGTGGTTTTT
>JAYTUR010000389.1:0-1918 GCA_043744475.1 Saprospiraceae bacterium
CTCGTTGTGGACAATTTGAGTGGCTTTTTTGGTTCAAAAATTCAATTCAAACGCAAGCCAACAGGTGCCGGTCAAATAGTTGTAAACTTTAAAAACGACGATGATTTGAACCGCATTTTGGATTTAATTGAAGATAAAAATTGAGGTTTTAATATTTCAGATTTTAAATACAAAGACATTAAGACACGTTATAGAGTGCTTAATGTCTTTGTTGATTTAATGCCTTTTTTAATCATTAAGCAACGGTTTCCTATTAATAATCGTTTTCAACAAGATGAAAAAAATACTTCTAATAAACAGCTTTTTAATCATATTCCTGCATTTGAGCTATGCTCAAAATACTGATATTCAAGCAGTTAAGTCAGATTCGACCCCCTCAGTAAAAAAGGTCGTAAAGTATAAAAAGTACAGCTCAACGGACAGTTTTCCTATACCTAAGAAGGCAGCGATGTGGTCAATCTTACCTGGTGGTGGTCAAATTTATAACAAAAAATGGGCTTATATCAAAGTGCCTATCGTTTATGGGGCATTGGGTACAACCATTTATTTGACCTCATTCAATCAAAAATTGTATCGTAAATTTAAAGCCGCTGACTATAATATTCGCAACTCAGAAACAAACAATCCGCAATCGGGTTTTTCGGATATACCGAATAATACCTCTCCCACTCGTTTGCGCGAAATCAGAGATGCTTATTTCAAACGGACGCAACAGATGTACATACTGACGGGTGTCACTTACCTATTGGCGGCGGCAGAAGCCTTCACCTCTGCGCATTTAGCACATTTTGATGTTAATGATAATTTGAGTTTTAAGATAAAACCGTCTTTTGAGCCAATTGGAACGTCTGGAAATGCTTTGGGTTTGGGTATCCAATTGAAGTTTTAAGGTGTCTTTTCGCTCATTTTATAGTCTAAATAATGTAATTTTTGAACATTAAAAATCGTTTTTTGTATTTGAAATTATGGTTTAACTTAAAAACACATTTCTAAAAATGAAGAAAATATTTTCAGCTCTATGTATTGTTATGATGACTTTCACAGTCACATTTTCTCAAAATAGCCAAAGTGAACCAAAGGATTTTGACGACATTGGCAAGCAAATGGCACAGATGCAAAAACAGTTGACCGAACAAATGAAAAAGATGTTTGGTAACAGCGACGACAGCGATTCCACGCAAAACTTCGGTTTTTCTTTCAAAAACATGCCTTTTGGACAGATGGATACGAGCATGATGCAGTCTTTCGGCATGTTATTCGACGGCAAAAATTGGCACAACCTCTCCCCTAAAGGCGATACGTCTATGAATGAATCTTTACGTGGATTTCAAGGACAAATGCCCGATTTTGGCAAGGGTATGAATCTCGAAGATATGTTCAAAGGTTTTGGCAGCATGTTTAACAACGGTCTCCCGATGTCGCCAAATACCGATGGGATGCCACTGATTCAACCCTTCGACAAACAACGAAAAGACGACGAGCCTAAGAAAAAAGGAAAGTACAAAACGGAATCGTTATAATAAAAAATGAATTTTCAATTTTTTTTGAAAGTTTTTGCAACAATTAGATACGACATGACATTATATTAGGGAACTTTGTAGTCGCAGATTTTCTGAATCACTTTTGATATTAATTTTTTCTTATGCAAGACATCATCAAAAAAGCACATCTCATTATTTATCGCATTAAGCAACGCGGTTTAGAAGTATTCCTCGTCAATCACGACCTTGAAGGCGACGATTGGCATTTGCCACACGCCCCCCTCAGTAAAATGAACGCTGATGCAATTGAATTAGACCCTGTTGAGAAAGACGGTGAGCAGTTTCAAGCGATTGCCGTTGAAGGTGATTGGCACGACATTCCTTCACTTAAAGGTTTGATAAAACAAGATATGCGTTTGGTGTCTGATAAGGTTTTC
>JAYTUR010000390.1:0-1916 GCA_043744475.1 Saprospiraceae bacterium
CTGCAAAGCTGAGAATTAAGGTCAAAAGATTCATAAGTTATTTTTTATTAAATTGATGAAGTATGCCAATGTCCTATTTTGAAATTTTGGCAAATATAAGAATCGTAGTTTAAGAAATACTAAGTTGAATCAAAACAAAGCTAAACTGCGTACAAAGGTTGACAATAATTTATATTAAAAAACTTAATAAAACGCAAAGTGAATGTTAATGACTTATTTTACGCATAAGGTAAAGGGATTGATGCTCTTTTTGTTTGTATTTTCATTTCTGAACATTATCCATGCCGCACCCGAAGACAGTGCGTATTATGATATTAAAATAAAACTCACAGGTATCAAAACGTCAAAAGTCGTTTTGGGTTTCTATTTAGGCGAACAAACTTATGTTGTTGATTCTACAAATGTAGATACACTAACAGGCGATATTCATTTCAAACCGATTCGAAAATTGGCGCAAGGCGTATATTTTGTTGCGCATACTGAGGGGGTCGTTTTTGATATAATTTTAGCTGATGAAATTGATTTTTCTATCACTACAAACATTTCAGCACCTTATGACAGTGCCAAAATTGCTGGTTCAACGGAAAATGCGGTGTTTTTCAATTATATGAAAACGCTTCAAAAAACGGAGTCAGAAATCAATCAAATATCTGCGATGATAGGCATGTTGCAGCAAGCCAAAGCAGATATGAGCGTCATCAAAGAACAGCAACAGAAAATGAATGCGCGTTATTCAGGGCTTGAAAAATACACACAAAGTATTATCCGTCAAGCACCTAACTTGTTCACTTCTAAGCTGTTAAATATTTCAACAATGCCTGTTGTGCCGTCTGAATTAACGCCCTTTACAAACGATAAAGCCAATCCTGCATATTGGTTTTACTTTCGTCAACATTTCTTCGACGGTGTTGATTTCAAAGACAATCGGCTTGTGAGAACCGTTTATTTCGCCCGTCGCTTAGAGCAATTTTTGGGTTATATGACCAATAATTCGGATTCAGTAAAAACCCAACTCGATTTTATTTTAGAAAAAACGCATCCCTACCCTGCTTTTTATAAGTTTTCGTTACAATGGTTAACGTCTGTTTTTGACAATAATATTGATAAAATGCCCAATGCCGATGCGTATTTGGTTCATTTGGTTGAAAAATATCATCGCCAATCGGACAGCGGCACAGATAAATACATGCTCGAAAGGCTTGATTACAAGGCAAATGCTTTCAAAAATGCCCTTATTGGACAAACTGCGCCCAATTTTTCTCTTCCAAATACTGAGGGGGTAAAAAAAACGCTTTCAGACATAGATGCGGAATACACACTGGTTGTCTTTTACAGTAGCCTTTGCGGGCATTGTCGTGATGCAATGCCTAAAATTCAAGGCGCTTTGCAAAATATAGACAATAAAAAACTAAAAGTTATGACCGTTTGCACCGATGGTGTCCGCGAAGCATGGCTGTTTTTTTTAACAGACATGAAGATGACAAATTGGATAAATGTTTTAGATGAAAAACCAGAAACGGACATTCAGAAAAAATATGTCACTTGGAATTTACCTGTTCTTTATCTTTTGGATAAAGATAAAACGATACTCGCCAACCGCATTAAACCTGAAAAATTGCCTGATTTACTGAGGGGGGTGTTTTAATGGTTGTATGGTCGCATGGTTATTAGCAATATAACCATTCAACAATACAACCATACAACAATACTTGGTGTAAACAATGCACAAAGTCAATCAAAACTTTGGTAAAAAGCCGAACTTTCCTAATTTTACGCTTCAAAATTAAAAACTAAACTTTATTTATAGCGCGAAGGGCAATAGCAACAACTGATGGCTGAATTTTCACAAGATTTTTTTAAAACCGCTGTGACAGTGGACAATGTCATTTTCGGTTTCGATGAATCCGACCTCAAAG
>JAYTUR010000391.1:0-7341 GCA_043744475.1 Saprospiraceae bacterium
TTGGGTGCTTTCATAGAACGAATGGCTTTGCCATTAAAACGCCCAGTTAGGCAGAGTTCACCAATCAACCAATTGGCTGTTTTTTCATTTTGCTTCATATAATATTGCTTGATGGCAGAGCCAAATACATCAGCAAAATGCTCATTGAGTGCACCAGATTGACCGCGATATTCCAAATTGGCAGTGTATTGCACAACGCCATGCGTTAATTCGTGGGCAGTGACATCGAGGGCACGGGCAAAGTTTTGGAAATTAGTGCCGTCACCGTCACCAAAAATCATTTGTTCGCCGTCCCAAAAGGCGTTATTGTACTTAACCATATAATGGACATTGGACACTAAATCCAACCCGCTATCATCAATAGAGTTCCAACCCAGTATTTTTTGAAAATATTCTTTTACGATATTGCCATTATTAAGGACAGCATTTACATCATCGTCTAAAACAGGCGGGTCACTGTCTTTGCGGACAAGGTTGAGTTGTGTGTTTTTGGTATTTTTGCTATCATAGACAAATTGCTCATTGTTACCTATTTGAGGCATGGCTCGTGCAAATGCCATCAGCCCTTGACGATGCGTCCGAAATGACTTGTCAGCGACATTTTGAGCAGGCTTTTCGACATCATAGCCATTCTTTTCCATCTCTTTGAAAACAACATCGGGGATAAAATGACAGAGGCAAGGGTATTTGTTCATAAAAAATTGTTTTTTGATGATGATTTTTAAAAATGAAGATTTCAAGAACAATTATACGGTGTTTTAGGAAAGAAATAAAATTAATCCGAACTAAATGAAATTTGTAACAGATAAACCCCCTCAGTAAGTGCCCTATTTTGACCTAATATATATCCTTTTGGTCAAAAAATAGCTTAAATTTTAAGATTTAATTAACAACAAGTGATTAGCTTTGCGACGAATTTTCGCTCTTACTTTCTCTCACCAGTTTCGTAAATTTTAAATTCGAGCTACATGAAAAAAGGTTTTCTCACTAGAATCAACACTGGTCTGCCAAAGGCATTCCTCACTTTACTCGTTATATTGACGAGTCTCATTTTCTCACAAGCACAAGTAACAACATCCAGTATTGGTGGTTATGTTAAAGACAAAAAAAACGGCGAAACACTCATCGGAGCGAGTGTCATTGCTGTTCACACCCCTTCTGGCACGCGTTATGCGGCTATTACCAACGAAGCAGGTCGCTTTTTTATGCCTGCTGTTCGTGTGGGTGGCCCTTATGATGTGACGGTTACTTATGTCGGTTACAAAGATGTCAGTGAAAAAGGCATTTATGCTGCATTGGGTACAACTGCTAATGTTGCCATCTCAATTTCAGAAGATGCTTCGGTTTTAACTGAAGTGGTCGTCACGGCTGACAAAAACGATGTCTTTTCATCAAACCGAACAGGGGCTGCTTCAACCGTTAATTCGGCTCAGTTGGCTGCATTGCCGACGGTTGGTGCGCGCTCAATCAATGACTTTACAAAGTACAACACACAAGGCGATGGTCGTAGCTTCAACGGTCAAGACAGTCGTTTGAACAACATCACGCTCGACGGTTCAGTATTCAACAACGGTTTTGGTTTGGGTTCATCGGCAATTGCTGGTGGTCGTACTGGTTCAACGGCTTTTTCGCTTGATGCGATTGAAGAAATCCAAGTCAACGTTGCGCCATTTGACATTCGTCAATCAGGCTTCGTAGGTGCAGGTGTGAACGCTGTAACACGTTCGGGAACGAACACGATTCAAGGTTCGGTTTATACTTCAGTCCGTAATCAAGACCTTATTGGCACCAAAGCACGTGCTTTGCCTGTGACTGTAACGAAATTCCAAGAAAATATCTACGGTGGTCGTTTAGGCGGCGCAATTGTGAAAAATAAATTGTTCTACTTCGTCAATTTTGAATCACAACGCCGCGTTGACCCAGGTACACAATATGTTGCCAATGGTTCTTCAAATCCTGGTATTCCAACCCGCGTTACAAAATCAGATTTGGAAACATTGAGTTCTTTTATGCGTGATAAATTCAGTTACGAAACGGGTGCTTATGAGAATTTTAACTACAAAACAAATTCTGATAAATTCCTCATTCGTTTGGATTACAACGTTAGCGACAATACAAAAGCAACTGTTCGTTATTCGCAGCACAAGTCAATTACTGACCAACCTATTTCAAACTCAAACTCTGGTAATACAGCAGGTAATGGCAACCGTACAAACTTGTCTGACGGTTTATCAATGGCTTTTGAAAACTCAGGTTATCAAATCCAAGACAATACAAAGTCTATTGTTGGTGAATTAAATTCATCATTCGGTTCAAAATTGTCTAATACATTCATCGCAAGTTATAACTATCAAAACGAAGACCGCGTTTACAAAGCAGCCGTTTTCCCAACGATTGACATTTTGAACAACGGTACAACGTATATGAGTGTCGGTATGGATCCGTTCACCCCGGGCAATAAGTTGGACTACACAACACGTCAATTTACCGACAATTTGCGTTATTATCAAGGCAAAAATACCTTTACTTTGGGCGCAAGTTTTGAGCGTTTCACCTCGAATAACTTGTTCTTCCCAGTATCTAACGGTGCTTATACCTTCAACTCTCTGTCTGATTTCTACACGGCAGCGAATAGTTTCTTGACAAATCCAAACGATACTTTGAAGTCAACAACGGCAAGATTGCAATACCGTTATTCGGCTTTGCCAGGCGGTGTTGAGCCATTGCAAAAATTGGGTGTCAATACATTCTCCATCTATGGTCAAATCGAACGTCAAGTGACGCCACGCTTGAACATGACGTTGGGTTTACGTGCAACAACCATCGGTTTTGACAAAACAGCTTTGACAAATCCTTATATCCTAGACTCGTTAAAATTCAAAGACCCGACTAATAACTATGCAGATATTTCGGTGAATACGGGCTTGTTGCCTAAAACACAAACGCTTTTTGAACCCCGTTTGGGTTTCAACTTTGACGTTATGGGTGACAAATCACTTCAAATTCGTGGTGGTACGGGTATGTTTACAGGTCGTCCGCCTTTCGTTTGGATTTCTAATCAAGTTGGTAACAATGGTATCTTGACCAACTTCTTAGATGCAGGTCAAGTGCGTTCTTTGGTGGATAACAAAGGCAATAAAGTCAATCCGTTCAATCCGAACCCCTCAGTATTTACGCCAACAAATGCCGAATTTTCGTTGGCAAACGCGCGTAAATTGTCCTATGATTTGTCTTACACAGACGAAAACTACAAGTTCCCACAAGTTTGGAAAACGAACATCGCAGTAGATTACAAATTGCCGTTGGGTATCGTTGCAACAGTAGAAGCGATGTATAACAAAAACCTTAACGCCGTTATTTACTACAATAACAACCTTGGCGCACCGTCAACGACAACAGGATTTAGTGGTCCAGACAATCGCCCACGTTTTGGTGCTGCAACTAACGGTACTGTCAGTGGTGTAACTTCGAATTTGGGTGCGGCAAACGCGGTTAATGCCCGTTTGAATTCAAACGTCTTGAACGTTTATACAATGGGAACGACAAACGAAGGTTATAACTACCTCTACACCATGAAATTGGAAAAAGCAATGACCAAGCAATGGGGTGGTATGGTGGCTTACACGCGTCAAGTAACTAAGGATTTGATGAGTGCTGGTTCAACGGCTGGTGGTACTTTCGGTGGTTTGTTCCAATCACAAGGTCCGAATACAGCACCATTGGCGTTCTCTGATTATGATATTCCTCACCGCGTTGTGGGTTATTTGAGCTACCGTTTGGGTTATGGTAAATTGAATCCATTTGGTGGGGACATCGTGTTCTCTCTTGGTTTCACAGCGGCGCAAAGCGCACGTTATTCTTATACAATCGGTGGCGATATGAACGGTGATGGCATTTCTAACAATGATTTGATTTTCGTTCCGAACAAAGCGTCTGATTTGATTTTTATTTCTAACCGTATCTCGGCAACCAACACCACATTCACACCGCAACAACAAGCAGATGCGTTCGAGGCGTTCATTACACAGGATAAATATTTGAACAGCCGTCGTGGTCAATACACGGAGCGCAATGGCGGTTTGTTGCCGTGGTTGGGCAGATGTGATTTATCAGTTGCTAAAAATTTCGCTTTGAAATTTGGCGAAAACAAAAACACGCTCCAATTTCGCGTGGATATCACAAACTTTGGTAACTTGGTGAACAAAAACTGGGGCGTTGGTCAACGTTTAACGGGTAGCCGTCCATTGGCTTTTGCTGGTTTGGGTGGTGCCGATGGCAAAACACCGACTTACCGTTTGGCAACACAAACCGTTACAAATCCTGATAATACATCTTCTACGTATTTGTTGACAAACACTTATGTTAACAATAATGGTTTGGGCGATGTCTATCAAATCCAATTAGGATTGCGTTATAGCTTCAACTAATTGATTTTCAATTTATTAAATTAAATTTATAGGATTAGAAAACTTTAAAAATTTCCTATTCCTATAATCAATAAAAAAAAATTTAACAATGAAAAATTCTTTTAAATATAGCGTTTCAGCAACATTTGGATTAGCACTTGTGCTTTTTGTTGCTTGCGGAAAAGAAGATACAGTCAGACCAACTGCAGGTCGTGTTCGTTTTTTCAATGCTGTGTCTGATGCACCTGCTGCGGGTATGGACCTTATTATTGACGGTACAATCGTCAATTTGCGTAACTGGTTGACAGCAGGAACGCCATTACCAGACTCTACTTTCAAGTACGGTGCAGGTTTCCCAGTCAGTACGGATTCAAGTTATTTCTATCTTACTGAGGGGTCGCACAATGTCAAGCTCAATCCTATTGGCACGGCGACCAATTCTCTCAGCACTGATATTGCAATTGCATCAGGCAAATCATATACGGTTTTTGCAACCGATACATTGAGCAAAATCTCGGCAGTTGTGGCAACTGACGATGTCCTAAAACCAGTTGACAAAAAAGCCGTTTTCCGTTTTGCTAATATGGTTCCAGACGCACCAGCAGTTGATGTTGCACGGATAAAAGGCACAGATACAACAGTTATTTTTTCAAATATTGCTTATAAAACTGTCACGCCTTTTATTCAAGTTGATACATCTGCAAGTACTGTTGCACCATTCAAAGTTGATTATGCGATTCGTCCCGCTGGAAAAACAAATTCTATCAGAACTTGGACGAGTGCTTCTTTTGCAAATGGTCGGGTTTATACACTTGTCGCACGTGGTTTCGTTGGAAAAACAGGTACACAAGCTATCAATGCTACTGTGATTACTCAATCTCGCTAAATCTCAGGTGTCCTTTTTAATATAAACAAAACCGCCTCAAGATACTTCTTGAGGCGGTTTTTGTCTTTAGAAACGTATTGATGATGGTTTATGAATCGGCATGACATCGAATTGAACAAGTTCAATTCATTTGACCTTTGCCCCCCTCAGTATTAAGACTAAATCTCAAACCTTTATACCCTATTATCACCCATTCCTTTTGATATTAAATATTCCTTTATGGTTGTCCATTTCACAGGGTAACGATTATTATCATGGTTAGTCAAAACAGCCCGACCTTCCATCATGTCTCTCATATATTGCATACCCTGCCATGCGGGATATAATTCAGATTGCGTTCTATCAAAAAACTTAGCAATTTTAATAATGATATTGAGTAAGCCAATGCCACCAGGTCTAAACAGTTTATATTTTGTGCCAGAAATATCAGTCATCAATTTTTGAACATCTTCAGCACTCATAATATCGCCTGCAATTTTCAAATAACGCGGTGTATCATTGTCTAAAGCCACTTGTGCAGTATAGTCTGCAATATTTTCTGTAGTTGTAAAGTCCATTTTCACTGAGGGGTCTCCCCAACTCAATATGCGTTTTTGTTTGAAAAGAATCAAAGGCATATCCGTCGTCAATAAATCCATGAAAGGTCCATTAAAAATGGTTGTTGCTTTTATGGGTGCTTTGTTGAGATAGGTATGAAATTCTCTTCTCAAATCCAAATTTCTATTTGTCCCTTCAATCAAATTTGTAAAATCCACAGCAAAGTCGCTTGGTATAAACCGTGGTACTTTCGCTTGAACTGCACCATCTAAAAGTGCCTTTTGAGTGTCAATAATTGTTTCTCTCAAACCTGCTAAAGCAGAAACGACACAACTAACGCCTTCACAAGTCTTAGCAACATCATTCACATCTAACATATTGACTTGAAATACTTTAACGCCCTTTTTTTCTAAAGTTAGAATTTTTTGCTTGTCCGTTTCTTTACGAACAATGGCAACAACTTCCGCATTTTGAGCTATCAACACATCAATAATTTTTCCACCTAAGTTTCCTGTTGCCCCTGCAACCAATATTTTATGATTCATTTTTTTTATTTATCCTATTTTTTTATGAATTATAGAACTCTACAATTTCGTCAAACTCTCTTCCAAAATAGCAATCCGCGCCAAAGCATCAGCTTGTTTCTTTTGTTCAACAGCAACAACCTCTGGTTTGGCATTCGCCACAAAACGTTCATTGCTCAATTTAGCATTGACCGATTTCAAAAAACCTTGTTGGTGCTGCAATTCCTTAGTCATTTTCTCTCGTTCTGCTTCAATATCAATCGTTTGATTCAAAACAACAAAGAATTTGTCTGTACCACTGACGAAAGAAACCGCATTATCCACATCCACATCCGACGTTTCCAAACTTTCTAAAACACCGAGTTTTATAATCAAATCATTGACCCCCTCAGTATGCATCAACGTTTTAAGCGTTTCTGAACCTTGATATTTAACAACCAATGCCTCGCGTGGTTTCAAACCTTTTGAATTCCTTACTTCACGTATTTTTGAAATAATATCTTTCGCTGCTTCCACTTTCAGAGCTAAAACAGATTTATTTTTAATTTCATTGATTTGAGAGTCGGTATCTTTTGCATTTTCTAGTTTTTTTATTAAAGTTGGACTAACATCATCCCATTTGGGGTAGCGGGCTACGCAAAGGTCAGCACCTTCTTTGGCTTTTCCATCTAATTGCTGCCAGATTTCCTCCGTGATGAAGGGCATAAAAGGATGCAACATCGCCATCAATTTTCTCAAAATAGCTTCTGTGCTTCCTAATGTTTCACTATCAATAGGTTTACTATATTCAGGTTTAATCATTTCCAAATACCATGAGCAGAAATCATCCCAAATGAAATTATATAAGCGCATTAAGGCTTCTGAAAGGCGGAATTGCCTAAAATCGTCTTCTATTTCAAGTAAAATTGTACTGGTTCTATCTTCAAACCAATTAATTGCTAAATTTTCAACTTCTGATTGAGACCCCTCAGTAATTTCCCACCCTTTT
>JAYTUR010000392.1:0-7338 GCA_043744475.1 Saprospiraceae bacterium
CTATTGGAAAGGTAAAAGTGCCTTCATCATGGCAACTGGATTTGTCAGCGGTGGATTTATACCGTTTCAGCCATGGGTCGTGTTATCAGATGGCAGTACATTCCCGCTGGCTGCAATTTCCAGTCCTAAACTACCTGATGATTTTATCACTCATTCTAGTAAAACTATGATAGATTTTGGCGTATATCCGAACCCCGCCAGTGAGTTTGTTGTATTTGATTTCAAATTAGAAAACGAGGCAAATATTCATTTTCAAATCATAAATACAACAGGACAAATCGTTGCTGACAAACCTATGGGCAAACTGGGAAAAGGTGCACAACAATTAACGCTCGATACCAAGACCTTTAATACAGGCTTGTATATCGTGAGAATGAGTACCGATAATGGCATTAAAACTAAAAAATTAGTTATTAAACGGTAGGATAAAGATTGAGCAAGGGGCTTTGAGTTTATGTTGATAATCAATGTGTTGAATAATTCTCAAAACCCCTCTCTCAAAATTTGAAGGAATACTGAGGGGATGCCTCATGTTTTGATTTTAAGTTTAAATAGTTTATTTTTACAAGAAAATTAAAAGAAATGACAACAGTTATCGCACCACAAGATAAAATGACGACTGAGGAATATCTCAAAATGCAGCGTTCAGGACCTCGTGAATTTGCACCTAAATATGAATTTTTTAATGAAAAATTAAGGCTTATGACTGGGGGAAGTCCAAATCATAATGAAATCAATAAAAATTTAACTTTTTTATTTGAACTACAAATTAGAAAAAATAATATAAGCCACAGAATTTTCGCAAACGATATGCGAACTGTAAGCTATTTATCTTACAAAAATTTTCTCTACCCCGACATCGTTGTTGTGGACGGAAAACCCTATTATGACGATGAAAAAAACGATAATTTAGTTAATCCGACTCTTATTATTGAAGTTTTATCGGATTCAACTGAAAGTTTTGACAGAAGGGATAAATTCCGTTCTTATCGCCAAACACCGAGTATGAAAGAATACATTCTTGTTTCACAAAAAGAAAAATGTATCGAACAGTTTTTTAAAGATGAAACAGGACGTTGGCAAATTGGCGAAATTATCACCGAAGGGACTTTCAAATTAGAAACTATTCCTTTTGAGCTATCTGTTGATGATATTTATCGAAATGTTGAGTTCAAAGACATCCCCTCAGTATCAGAAGAGGAATAAGTCTAAAAATAAAAATCGAGTTGTCAATCGTCAACTCGATTTTTTTTTACTTGAAAACAAATTCCCTCATTTCGCCACCCCTCAGTATATTTACCTCAAAAAATAGTAAAACAATGAAAAACCTAACCATTTTCCTACTTTTTACCGCTTTTTTAACGCAAGCGCAAACAACGGCATATCCAAAAATTCTTTCAGAACGTGAACGCGCAGAGGTCATTGACAATATGATATCCGATCGTTTTGACCACTTACTACCCCATCTTATGCGTCGTGAAGGTATGGATATGTGGATTTTGATTTCAAGAGAATACAACGAAGACCCTGTTATGAAGACGATGCTGCCTGCCCAATGGCTGTCTGCACGTCGCCGAACGGTCATGGTATTTTTCGATAAATCGGGTCGTGATTTTCAAAATCCCATTGCCAATCGCCCTGATTTAGGGCTTGAAAAGCTCGCTATCGCTCGTTACGATGTCGGTCTGCTCAAAGCGTCTTGGAATCTAAATGTTTATCCCGACCAATGGGACGCATTAATTGAAATCATAAAAGAGCGCAATCCGATGAAAATTGGCATCAACGTATCGCCTAATTACGGTCATGCCGACGGTTTGAGCCATCATGAATATGAACAAATGATGCAAAAACTGCCCAAAGAATATCAAAATCGGGTGGTCAGTGCTGAAAAATTGGCTGTTTCGTGGCTTGAAACACGTTCGGCAAATGAGATGGTTTTATACGAACAAATCGCTCGACTATCGCATCAAATCCTCCGTGAAGGTTTGTCCGATAAAGCTATTCAAGTAGGTGTGACGACGACTGAAGACCTCGTTTGGTGGTATCGGCAACGGGTTCGAGACTTAGGTTTTGATACATGGTTCCACCCCTCAGTATCCATACAACGGCAGGACACCGCACGATTCGACCACTTACGTTCTTTCTCAAAAAGGTCTGATAAAGAAGTAATTATGCCTGGTGATTTATTACATGTGGACTTTGGCATCACTTATTTGCGGCTCAATACCGATATGCAGGAACACGCTTACGTACTGAAAGCAGGAGAAAAAGAAGTCCCTTCGCACCTTCAAAAAGGTTTCAAACAAGCCAATCGTTTGCAAGATATTTTGACAGAAAACTTCACAACAGGCAAAACAGGTAACCAAATCCTCGCCGATGCCTTAGCACAAGCCAAAAAAGAAGGGATTAATGGGACTATTTATACGCACCCGATTGGTTTTCATGGACACGCCGCAGGTCCGACAATCGGTATGTGGGATAATCAAAAAGTGACACTTGGTGCTGGCGATTATCCGATGTTTCCAAATACCGCTTATTCCATTGAGTTAAATGCTGCCGTCGAAATACCCGAATGGGGCGGTAAAATACTCCGTTTTATGCTTGAACAAGATGGTTTTTATGATGGTAAAACGTTTCGGTATATTGACGGAAGGCAGGAGGCGATTTATCCGATACAACGACAATAAGTTTTTGGAACTAATAAAGCGATATTACTCACTGTTTTTTTGCAAGCAAAAAAGCATACAAAAGTAAATTCTATTGGAGTCGCTGTACCTTTTGAATGAAAAATCTTTTAAAGCACGTATTTCGAGCAAAGCGAGAAACAGAGAGTAATCTGCTTTGATGCTTATATGTTTTGCACTCTTAAAAATAACAATTAATCCACCCAATCCGCCATAAACATATTCGTATCGCGTGTTCCCCAATTTCGACGATTTGATGACCAAATTAAGTTTTTTCCATTAGGTGAAAACATTGGAAAAGCGTTAAAATAACTGTCCGTTGTAATTTGTTCTAAACCCGTTCCGTCCTCATTAATCATATACAACTGAAAATCATAGCCCCGCGAAGAATGATGATTAGAAGAAAACAGGATTTTTTTGCCCGAAGGATGATAAAAAGGTGCCCAATTCGCCTTGCCCAAATGCGTAATTTGTTTCAAATCAGAACCATCAACGTTGCACGTATAAATTTCCATACTGGTCGGTGCCACAAGGTGTTTTTTCAGAAAATCCTTATATTCAGCCACATCTGCATAAGACGTTGGGCGACTTGCTCGAAAAACTAATTTTTTAGAATCGGGTGAAAAAAACGCCCCACCGTCATAACCCAAACCAAACGTCACTTGCCGTTGGTCAGAGCCATCGATATTCATCGTCCACAACTCTAAATCACCACTTCGGTCAGATGTAAAAACGATTTTTTTGCCATCCGGCGAAACGGTTGCCTCTGCATCATACCCCTCAGTATTAGTGAGTTGTTTTACGATTTTTCCCTTTTTATCGGCTATAAAAATGTCAAAACTGGCATAAACGGGCCACAAATACTTTTTAGAATCAGACGGCGGTGGTTCAGGACACGCATCGCCACCTTTATGTGTCGAAGCATATAAAATGTGCTTACCATCAGGCATAAAATAAGAGCAAGTTGTGCGTCCCAACGATGTAGAAATCATTTTCGGCCGATAAGCTGTATCGCGCAACGCATTTTTAATATCCATCTTAAAAATTTGGTCACATTGCACACCCCAATTCCTAAAATCGGACTGAAAAGTCACCGATTTGCTATTCGGCGACCAATATGCCTCCGCATTATTGCCACCAAAAGTAAGCTGATGAATATTTTCGAGGTGCTTTTCTGTCTTTACAACATCGGTTTGTTGTCCAAAAACAAAACAAGTTGAAAGCAATAGTGAAATAGTAAAGTTGAATCGTTTAGTCATATCTTTTATATTTTTAGGGCATGAAAGTACAAATTGGAATTGTTAGAATAAGCAAATTTCACCTTAATGACAAAAAATTGACTGTTTTAGCGTTTGGTTGGTTTTAAAACGTCTTGGTAAACATCAATGATTGCTTGATTGATGATTGTATTCTTAATTTTTTTTCAAAAAATGCAAAAAAGCAAAAAAGCGATTAGCATATCGAGTGACTTTCCAATAGTTCTCTTGCTTGAACCCAAATGCAGAAATAAAAGACTCTATGTTCTCTGGCATACTTCCTGTTGCCTCAAAACGAGGAATGCCCAGCCGGTTTAGTTCCTGTAAAACTTCCCATAGCAACAGACTGGTCGCACCGTTATTAGTTGCCTTTTCATTCATTCCAGCAATCCAATATATTGCTGTTTTAGAATTCCAAATGACATAGAGTGCTGCTTCGATAGTTCCAGACGCATTAATAGCAAAAAATATCTTACCTGTTTTTCGTTTTTGAATTTCTCTATGTAAATTCATTAAAATATCCCTTGTTACACCTGTTTTGAAACCTATTCGCTGAACAGTCTGTTGAAAAATAGCATAAAATGAATCAAAGTCCTCCCGCGTTTCTATTGAAATATTTAATTTTTGTGCTTTTCGTATTTTATTTCGTACCGTATCTTTAAAGTTTCGCCAAACGAGTTGGATATCTGTTAAATCTTCAACAATATAATTCATCATGGGCTCTATGCTATAGCCCGCCCACCAAAACGGTAGCCAATTCCTAAATGAAGAAGGATACATCTGTAAAGAAAAAGCGGTAGCAGGCAATTGAGCAATAAGATTTTTTAATACTACTTTTTCAAAAGCAAGACTTTTTTCAGTTTTCCAAGCGGTGTCATGAAGTACCCATAAGTTCATATAGGGTGTCAATACTGGCATTTTCAATATTTTAAAACCCCATTTTTGCACAAAATGATAAACTAAGACACCATTAATATCCCCATTTTTAGCGTAAGCAATGCAAACATCCCAATTGTTAGAACCACATACAATATCTAAAAACCAAGGTTGCATAAAAATGGATAACCCCTCAGTATGTTTACAAAATGTGATGTATTGCTTTTTCAATTCTTGATTTTCTTAATATAGTGAAATATTTTTCTAAAAAAAATAAGGAAATGTTGAGGCAATGCCATATATACTCTGAACCATATTGCAACATTTCGATAGACGACCGTCTCTGATTCGGGAATCCAAACACGGTTTTTATTTTCGAATTTATTGATAATTTTTGCTGTTTTTTCAAAATTTTTGACCCGCCCATGTATTATTTTCACCCTCAAACCAGGAAAACTTTGGACATATGGTGTTCTAAAATTATAAATACTTTGGAGAACATATATTTTCACATCGGTATATAAAATAGCCTCCATCAACGCAATTTGGTCACCCCAATAAAGGTGTCTATGATGCCTAAACACTTCCAGAAATTTATTGAAAAGTTTTCTGGAACTTTCATTTCTTTTATAGACTATAACACCTGAATTGTAGGCATAACAGCCACTTACTAATTGCTCTCGATGGTTATATACATTGTACATGTCAACTGGACAATGCGCCATACAAAGATCAAAAAAGTCCAAAAGACCAAACAACTCACTACAATCCTCAATCATATACGTATCAGAATCTAAGAAAAAAGTTCTTTCATAAGGCATAATTGAAGCCAATTGCCGTGCTTTGTACATAAACCCTGCTTCGTTTGGCTCTTCAGGCTCAACTATAACAATGTCAAAAATTACTTTTTCAATGGGATGTATATTACAAACAAGGGTAATGGCAGCATTTGGGTTCAACACTTTGATGCGTTTAGCAGAGGTCTGCGCTTCATCAATATACTGTTGACCCATTGCAATAAAAAGATACCCCTCAGTGCTTTGATTATAGTTATTGTCCATTAAAATAAAATTGAAAATGACATCACGACTATTCTAAAATTTATGTAACAAAAATTTAACAAACTCAAAAACCCGTTTTTCAGAAATATTATTGATATCGGTTAGTTTCATTGAATCTTGCCATCTACAATACTTAGCACTAAGTTCTTCAAAGTTTTTTTTATCATAAAATGTATCGTCTGGATAAACATATTCAATTTTATCAGTCATACCACTCGGATATGGATGATAACGTCCAAAATGATTCCCATTTGAAATACAAACTGTAGGTACGTCAAGCATTGCCGCAAAATGAACACCTGAAGAATCATTTGAAATCAAAATTCTTGATTCAGCAATGCAATCAATAAGTGTTAAAAGCGTAGTTTGACCACATAAATTTTCAAATATTATTGAGGGATCTGCCGTCATCTCTATGATTTGAAGAGCAATAGCCTTATCACTCGCTTTGCCAAGAATCCTAAAAATTAAATGGGGAAAGCCTTGATGAATCAACTTGATTAAGGCTGCAAATCGCGTAGGCGACCATCGCCTGAAAGCCATGCTTGCACTTGGAAACAGCGAAACAAGGTTCTGTTTGCGGGTTATTTTGATATTTTCAAAAAAAGGTTTATGAATTAGAATCGGGATTTGTAGTAGATTTTCAAAGAAAACACGGTTTCTTTCAAACTCAAAGTGATTTTCAGTAAGTGTTGGGATATTTTCATCGTATAGATTATCGCTACGTTTTTTCCAATCTATACCTAATATCGTTTCATCCCCATCACTCGCTATCTTGTATTTTGCTCCTGAAAGGTGGGTGAGTTTTTCTGAAAAATGGTCTCGAGTGTGCATTGAATGTATAATTTGAGCTGCTCTGAATTTGCGAATTTGATTGATAATTTTCATTTTATAACAATCGTTTGAATAAGCAAATTTCGTTGATGAAAACCACAGGAAATCGTCAAAATAGGCAACGTCAAATGCTAAGACAATGTCTTTCAGCGATTTTTCTCCTATAAAAATAAGTCTTTTATCCTTAAAACGGTTTGAATTACGTAAATAAGGCAAAAAATTACGCAATAACAGATAGTCTCCAATACCATCAAATCGAATAAACAATACCGTTCTTTTATCACATTTTAAAACTGGAATCTTATATAATATTTTTTCGCGCAAAAAAAGCAAAATAGCTCGTCGCAAGCGGGTCTTTAATGGCAACATCGTTTTATCCATAATTTTTATCTTTTTAAAACCTCTTCATAAACAGAAACTATGCCTTTGCCAACTGCTTCCATACTGCATCTATCAACAATTTTAGACCGAATGACTGAGGGGTCGTACTTGTGATGATTATCAATCATATAATTCATCGCTTTCACAAGCCCTTCTTCATCACCGATATTAAGGAGAATGCCCGTCTCGGAGGTGACGCGCTCGCCAATACCGCCTGTTTCTGTAGCTATTACAGGCAATCCACAA
>JAYTUR010000393.1:0-7330 GCA_043744475.1 Saprospiraceae bacterium
AATTTCAATAATTTTTTTAAAATCATATTGTTATTGATATAACTAATTGATTTTAAAGTACTTAAATACATATTGTATTAAAAATAAATTTTCTTAAAAAATCGGCTACAAAAGGTATGCCAATCAAAATAAATAAAAATATATTAAATATTAAATATTTAATTATTTTTAAAAAAACAGAAACCTATACAATAAAAACAAAGCATACACCTCCTCTTATTCTTAAACTGAAAAGAGGGTAAAATGTTACTAACAAAACAATTCTGTTGAAATAAAAAAGCCACAGATTCGACCTAACAAGTCAAATCTGTGGCTTTTTGTGCATATTATATTAAAATAACATGCCCTGCGTAGAAGATGGCGGTAAAAGACCTAAATGTAAAAATGCTTTTTCTGTTGCTTCCCGACCGCGTGGTGTGCGGTGTAAATATCCTTCCATGATGAGAAAAGGCTCGTGCACTTCCTCAATCGTCCCTGCTTCTTCGCCAACAGCTGTTGCAATCGTTGTTAAACCAACAGGTCCACCCTTGAATTTGTGGATAATGGTTGATAAAATGCGATTGTCCATTTCGTCCAAACCACTTTCGTCAACATTGAGCGCGTTCAGTCCAAATTTGGCAATCTCAATATCAATTTTGCCGTCGCCTTTCATCTGTGCAAAGTCCCGAACACGCCTCAAAAGAGCATTCGCAATACGCGGTGTGCCGCGCGAACGTCGGGCAATTTCCAAAGCACCCCCCTCAGTAATCGGCAGGTTCAGAATCTCTGCTGACCGAAAGAGGATTTTTTTCAAAATTTCAACATCATAATAATCTAATAGGCAGTTGATGCCAAAACGCGCCCGCATCGGCGAGGTCAACAAACCCATACGTGTGGTTGCGCCAATAAGCGTAAACGGACTTAAAGTCAACTGAATAGACCGAGCGTTGGGACCCGAATCTATCATAATGTCAATCCGATAGTCCTCCATAGCTGAATAAAGATATTCTTCAACAACTGTATTCAAACGATGAATTTCATCAATAAACAAGACATCTCCTGCATCCAAATTGGTCAAAAGCCCTGCTAAGTCGCCCGGTTTTTCTAAAACAGGACCCGAAGTCATTTTCAAGGCAGCCCCCAATTCATTAGAAATAATATGAGCCAAAGTGGTTTTACCAAGACCTGGAGGACCATGCAAAAGCACATGGTCAAGTGCTTCACCCCGCAATTTAGCTGCGCCGATAAAAATTTTAAGATTATCAACAATTTTGGATTGCCCACTAAAGTCGTCCAATGCTTTAGGTCGCAAGGCACGTTCTACAAGTTTTTCTTCAGGACTTTGATTTTTCCCCGAAGGGTCAATATTTGGATTTGCCATTTACGCTATAATTTCAAACAATTTATTTAGGCAAAATTAAACAAATTTGTCAAAACAAATGCCGCCCTCAGTATTTTTAGCGGAATGAATGGTGTGTAAAGGATTTTACGAATAGAAGTAATTGACAGTCAATGGTTTACCTAAAAGCCGAATCCCGACATCGAGCGATGTCGGGATTCGTGCATGAGTGGAGGATAGTTAAGTTAATGGGGTGAAAGGAAATTATTAAGTTTGTTGTTGTCTTGCTAAGTGTTTGTTATAAAAAAAATGTATTTGCTCGTAGTGTTGTCTGTGTTTGTAAAAAATAGTGTTTGTCAGAAGTGTTGTTTGTTTTTTTATAAAAATGTATTTGTTCGTAGCGTTGCCAATGTTTTGTAAAAAAAATAGTGTTTGTCGGAAGTGTTGTTTGTTTTTTATAAAAATGTATTTGTTCGTAGCGTTGTCTATATTTTGTAAAAAAGTAAAAAGTTAGTTCATATAGTGGATGTATAAGTTTTGCCCGATAAAAAAAATTTGTTCAGTTAAGTGTTGTGTATGTTTTGCCCTTAAAAATAAAAATTTGTTCAATTTAGTGTTGCGTATGTTTTGCCCTCAAAAAAAATGTTGTCGTACTGAAAATGTTGTCTGTTTTTTGTCGAAACCGTGTTTAAATGTGTGACACTTTTTCGGTTTGATGATACAAAGTTAGTACCCTCACGAAGCGAAGTCAAGGTTAGATTTTATAATTTTTTTATTTGTATTTTTAATTAACTGAAAATGAAGGTATTGGAAGTGTTTGTGGTATTGATATAATTTAATATCATATTCGTTAAATCTTAAATTTACTTTAAAAAACGCTTCACCATTAATGATATAAAGAAAGATAAGTAGATTAAAATGCCTTGAAGAGATGAATTTTTTTTCATTTTCGAAGAGAAATCAATGACATGACAAGAATGGAATAAAGAAAATATGTGACAGGCTTTTTTTATCGATTGCTGCTCACACGCTTGTCATCCTCGTAACGCACAATGAAAGCATCGTTTAGTGAACGCTCTTTTACTTTACGTAAAGCCGCCGTAGCTGTCTCGAGGGTATCAAAAGACAGCATCACTCGGGTGAACCGTTTGCCATTGACGACGGCAATTTCAGTTGCAAATTCACCTAAATCTTCTACCCGTTTCAATCTTTTGATATTCACATTATCCAAATCTGTTTCATAAGCCATAATTTGGATTTTGTATTTGACGGTCTCAGCGGTTTGTTTGGGCTTTTCAGCTGTGGGTTTACTTTCCGTTTGGATCTCTTTTTGTTTAACAATGGTCTTTCCTAACCTGCGTGTCTGGGTGTGTGGCGCATCAGCAACAGTCGTTTTTTGTAGTGCTTGTTCTTTTGCAGAAACCTCTTTGGCTACAATAATACGATTAGAAACCAAAGTGGTATATCGGTCAAGATAAAAATTGCGGGTATCATTTTTCAAACTGTCTGTTGTTGAAAACAGGGTACTTCCGATACGAAAACTGTCTTTTTCTGCTTCTAAAATATATGATTTTTGAGGTAAAACGGTAAATTGGTAGCTGCCTTCTGAACACACCACAGACGACAATAAACGCAAATCGCTGTCATCATTTGCCCGTTTTTCATACAATGATAACCGAACATTTTCTAAAAGGCTTTTGGTGTTTTTATCAAAAATTTGACCTGAAACAAGTAATTCACGCTTGTTATTGATGATAAAACTGTAAATATCATCGTCACGTGAACTCAATTTTTCCATACCGTAAGTCCGATTGGATACAAAAAAGCCACCTGTTTTCGACTTATTTTTAACAAAATACCAATCGTCGGCACTTGAATTGAAGGGCGTACCCATGTTTTGCGGTGATGTCCAATATTGCAAAGACCCATAAGATTTAAAAATATCCAAACCGCCCATTGTCGCCCGTCCATTAGAAGCAAAGTACAACAATTGTTCTTCTTCGTCATAAAACGGTGTCACTTCGTCTCCCTCAGTATTAATGATAGCGCCGAGGTTCATAGGGGTATCAAAATCTGAATTTTCTTTATTTTTGGTACGTGAAGCCATCCAAATGTCCATACCACCACGTCCACCTTTGCGATTACTCGTAAAAAATAAAATTTCACTGTTGCCTTTATGAATCACATAAGGTTGAGTCGTCATGCCACTCGCATCTGTACTGTCGTGGTTGATACGGTCAGAAAGACGAATCGGCGCAGTCCAGCCTTCTTTAGTGCGTTTTAGATAATATATGCCACATGTTTTTTGCTTTTTTCTCCCAACTTCCTGACACATCGTACAGTAAAAACGAGAACCATCAGGCGAAAAAGTACCATTCCCAATAGGCGTTGCTTCGGGAATTGGGAGACTGGTCAACGTTTCTGCTGGCGACCAATCCGTCCCTAAAAAACGGCTGCGAAGGAGTTTTGCGGCATCTTGCCAGCGTGAAGTAAAATATAAAACATTGTCGCCAAACGGCACAGGTGCAATGTCATTCTCTTGCGTATTGATATTTTCGTTTAAGTGTTCCACAAAAATATTGCTTGTTTTTGTCGAATCGGATTCCTTGATAGCTAATGAACAACCCGCAATGTAATCGCCTATTTTTTCTGCTATTTTCTCGCGGTCTTTTCCCTTGTAATTGTTCAAATAGTACAAAAATTCAGGCATAGCTTCGTCCCATTCGCCCGATTGTTGCAAAGCTTGAGCAAATTCTAAATGGATATCTTTAAATTTTTGTTCCCCGATTATTGAACGAAATATGGTAACTGCCTTTTGATATTCCCGACTAATCAAGTAAAGTAGAGCCGATTGGTAAGCGATTTCTGTTTTTTGAGGCTTCAATTGATAAGCCATTTCGAGGTAAGCGGCAGCTTCGGCGAGATGGTCTTCGTCAACCATTTTTTTGGCAGCACGTACAAGCGGCTTATATTTTTTAGGCGGCGTGGGCATAGACGGTTTTTGCGCCCAAAATACTGAGGGGGTTAAAAATACAAAAATTAGGCAGACAACGACCGATTTATAAGACATACTGTATGGATATTTTATGTTTTTGTATCGTTGTCAAGGCATTTCAACTCTCACACAGACCGCGAAGTTTTAAACTTCGTCGTCGGTTTTTAGACACTGTTCCACGACTTTTGCAAAATACTCATGTTCCAAAGCCAAAACTTTTCGCGCTATATCTTTTGGCGTATCGTCCGCAGAAAGAGCTGTTTTTGCTTGAAAAATAATATCGCCCTCGTCGTAATGCGCATTACAAAAATGAATGGTAATGCCTGATTCTGTTTCGCCAGCTGCTTTGACTGCTTCGTGAACATGGTGTCCGTACATCCCTTTTCCACCAAATTTTGGCAATAATGCAGGGTGAATATTGACTATTTTTTTTTCAAAATGCTTGACTAAATACGGTGGAATAAGCAACAAAAACCCTGCCAAAACAATGAAGTCCACACCGTAGTCATTCAATGACTTTAAAAACATCTGTTCATCATAAAGCATTGATTTTGTAATACTTAAAAGGGGAATACTGTTTTCTTCGGCAATCGTCGTTGCACCTAAATCGGGTTTATTAGAGACTAAAAGTACGATGAATACTGAGGGGTGTCCTTTAAAGTGTTCGATGATTTTTCGAGCGTTACTGCCCGTTCCAGATAAAAAAATAGCAATATGCGTTTTCTCCATGAATCACTGATTTAGGCTGATTTTTTTGATGTTGTGATTTTATATTTTCGGCATAATCCTAACCATGCCTAAAACGGCTTCTCTTAGTTCTCTTAACGTCGAAATGTAAGCTTCTCCGCCATGCGCTTTTGCGACTTTATTCAAATGCGAACAGGCTTTAAAATTAATCCATAACTCATTGTAAACCAATGAGTAATAGCCTAAAAATGGTAAAATTAAAACAAATAACCAAAATGCCCAACTGCCGATAATAAGCCCTGCAATAAGCAAAACAATATACATCACTAATGTCGCACCCAACGCTACACCTGCCATGACGGGTCCTTTAAATTCTAAATCAGGCACACGTTCATCACGTACTTTCCGACTGTACCAATTGGGCAAATAATGCCCGTACCAACCGATTAAAAACGGCACAAAGCCGATGATAAGTGCCAATACATTCTTAAAACGTGCATGATAAGGTTGGGCAACGGCAACGTCTTTTAAGCCGTTTGATTCTAAGGTTGAAAAGTAAGTATTTGACTTTTCGTTTAGCGTATCTTTTTGATTGCCAGTCATGTTGTTCAAATTATCAATCATCTCCTTTTGTGCCAAAAGGCGACGAGCCGAACGCACCATGATAGGGAAATTTGGTTGTGGAAACGAATTGCGATACAACAATAGCAGTTGTTCTGCTAAATCATCATCTTCTTTTTTTGCAATGTGAACGAGACAAGGCTTCATAGCCGCTTCTGCGTCAGCCGTCAATTTATTGATGGCTTTTGAAGGGTTTTGAGTATGAATATCATAATAATTACTGAGGGGTATCGGCTGACCTACTTTTATCATCACTTCACCACGCGGCGTATGCGGGTCGCTGTAAGTGATGCCAATCGGTACAATTTGTAAATCGAGGTCGCCATATTTTTCATAATTACTAAACGCCATGCGTCCCAAACCTTTTTGAAGTGGATGCAGCCGTTTAGCTGTAATCGTTGTGCCTTCACTAAAAATCATAATGGCTTTATTTTCGCTTAACATATCACGGATATTATCCATAATAACAGCATTTTGGCGCAAATTTTCAAAACCATCGCGGAAACGATAAATCGGAATCATCAACAGATTTTCGAGAATGCGCCTGTAAAAAGGCTTTTTAAACATATCGCCTCGTGTGATAAAGTAAAAATCACACTCCCAAAAGACACAAGCCAGCAGTGTCGGTTCGAAAAAACCAGTGGGGTGATTAACAGAAAAAATCACAGGTTTCCCTTGTGGAATGTTCTCTGCACCCGTAAAGTATATTTTTTTAAAATAAATTTTAAAGGCCAATGTGACAACAGGACGTACTATGTGATAGAGTTTCATAGTTGGTTTGTATTATCCTTTTTACTTTTTTGCTCAAAATTCAAGAGTATTAGCATCATTTTATTGATTTTTAAAACGTGTTTAATGCAAAATTAAAAAGTTTCCTAATTTCGCAGCCCATGTCAGTCAAAAAGAAACTCATCATTATTGGTGGTCCGACCGCCAGTGGCAAAACCGATTGCGCGATTCAACTCGCGCAACACTTCGGCACAGAGATTCTGTCTGCCGATTCGCGCCAATTCTATAAAGAGATGTCCATCGGCACTGCGAAACCGCAACTTAGTGATTTAGCCAAAGCCAAGCATCATTTTATCGGTAATCTTTCCATTCACGATGCCTATTCGGTGGGTGATTTTGAGCGCGATGCCCTTGCTATTTTGGAAACGATATTTGAGAAAAGCGATACAGCCATCATGGTTGGTGGTACAGGTTTGTACATTCGCGCGGTCTGCGAAGGGCTTGATGTTTTCCCAGAAGTACCCCTCAGTATCCGCGATGAATTTGAAGCTATTTTCAAAAATCAAGGCATAGAACCGCTTCAAAAACGGCTACAAGAAGTTGATTATGACTATTATACAAAAGCAGATATTCAAAATCCCATGCGTATCATACGTGCCTTGTCGGTTTGGAAAGTCAGCGGCAAACCTTTTTCCAGTTTTTTGTCGGGCGATAAAATTGAACGAAATTTTACACCTATATATATAGCCCTCGACTTGCCGCGTGATGTTCTCTATGACCGCATCAATCGCCGTGTAGATGCGATGATGGCTGAAGGTTTGCTCGAAGAAGCAAAAACTTTGTATCCATTCAGAGACTTAAATGCACTGCAAACGGTCGGCTATACCGAACTTTTTGCCCATTTTGATGGCGATATGACCCTCGAAGAAGCCGTTGATAAAATAAAGCAGCATACCCGCAATTACGCCAAACGCCAAATG
>JAYTUR010000394.1:0-7325 GCA_043744475.1 Saprospiraceae bacterium
AGCAAGCCGATGCACTAATGCAGCAAGCCGATGCACTAACGCAGCGAGCCGATGCACTAACGCAGCGAGCCGCTGCACTAACGCAGCGAGTCAATGCACTAATGCAGCGAGCCGGTGCACTAACGCAGCAAGCCGATGCACTAACGCAGCAAGCTGAAAAGCAAAAAAGAAACCTCATCAAGCTCAATGCTTCGACGAGGTTTAATGATGAGTGTAAAAGCACCCCCTCAGTATAAACTTGTTTTCTTTAGATTTGATATCAATGAAGAGAAGTCGCTGCATCAAATACACGGCAATAGTTGCTGCCACCGATTTTAGCAATATCCTCTTCGTTGAAGCCCGTTTTTAACAGAGCATCAACCACAACATAATAAAAGCCCTCTTTTTGTTCCACCCATGCTTCATTGGTGCGTTCGCCGACACGCTTGGTATTGGCGGGTGCATTTGTTGGCTTTTTATTTTGATTGGTGTTGTCCTGTTTATTTTCACCATTTGGCTTGGGCGGATTGCCTTCGGGTTTTCCACCCGCATTAACGGAAGAATGGTAAGGTGCGGTCAGCTTTGTATCCGTACCTATGCAAACGTGGTCAACACCAATGACATCCACCATAGCCCGAATATTTGCGGCGTATTCCGTTACCGATTCTGCCAAATGCGTCCATACACCAATAACACCACCTGCCTTTGCAACGATTTTAGCTTGCTCTTTGCTGATAAGTCTGGGACGCATCATTTTCGCCATCTTTTCATTTTGTCCTAATTGCGTATCAAGTCCTGTATGTGTAATGATGACGGGTTTAGTACTTATCTTCAAAGCAGCATTGATGGTGTCGTTGCTGGCATGTGTGAGGTCTATCAACATGCCTAAGCGATTACATTCTTTTATGACTTCTGAACCAAATGCAGTGAGTCCACCAAACTTTGCAGGATTGGTATAAACATCACCCAAAGGCACAGACGCATCGCTGTCATGTAGCAATCCAAGATGACGCAATCCCCGTTTGTAAGACTCTTCAACACGTTCAATTTTTCCTTCCAGAAAATGGCAACCCTCAACAGATTGTATGACTACTCGTTTATGCTTTTTATGCGCCGTTTTTAAATCGGCAAGGTTAAAGGCACGTTTGATATTGTTATCTGCCAACACTTTGTCCATGGCTGTCAGTCCATTGAGGAATCGTTCATAGGCTTCTCCGGGTTGAATATTTCTTTTGTAGTCGGTCGCAAAGGTCATGACGATAACTGACAAACCTGACTTTTTCAATTCACTCGACAAATCTAATTTAAGCCCCGACAATTCTGCTTTGTCAAGTGGCACATCAACATGATTGTGTGTATCAATGCCCATCGTTTGTGCGACTATTTTGGCAATTTGTGGATCTATTTCATCAATTGTCCACTTCAACAAAGGATGTAACATGAAAGCAGCACTTACACCAGAGGTAACCGTGATGAACGTTCTGCGTGACCATTTTTGTTTAGTGTTTTCCATATTTTTTTTTATTGTCAATTACCTGAATTATGTAAGGATGCGCTGTTTTGAAATAGAAGGCGACGTTACTGAATTTTGCATTTGAACCTGTATTTATACACAATAGTACAGTTAATTTCTTATGCTCAATAGCACCCCTCAGTATAATTGCACTTCAACTGTCTTTTTGGCAATAACTGTAATAATTCGTTCTTTTCCTTGCGAGGAGATTTAAGGATTCATTCTATTAAAAGTGGCTTGTATCATCTCGGGTGTAGCTTTTGCCATGACTTCACTAAAACCAAATGTCAGTTCCGTTTTGCCTTCTTCCATTTGTTGAAATACCACTTCCACAAAATCGCTTACGGCGGGTTGTCCGTCGTGTAAACCTTTCCCGCCCAAGTCAGTGTTTAATGCAGGCGGTATCATTTCTATGACCTCAATATTTTTGGCTTTAAGCATATGCCTTAATGAAAGTGTAAAAGAGTGAAAAAAGGCTTTTGTCGCGCAATAAACAGGTACTTTTGATAACTGCACAAACGCCAAACCTGATGTGACGTTGATAATCGTGTCCAACGATTTTAAGTTTGTAAACAGCGTAGTCAAATGAATCGGGGCTAATATATTGGTTGTAATTTCACTATGTGCTTTTTCATAAAAGTCATCATCTGAAACATTCATCCAATTTTGAATACCAGCATTGTTGACAAGCACATTCAAGTCACTATGATTTTCTGAAACCCAATTGAAAAGTTGTATTCGTTCTGCTTCTACATTCAAATCGCAGACCTTAATAATAACGGCAGGAAATTTTTCCAACACTTCCTGTAAAAGAGATTCACGTCTTCCGCAAATGATTACCGTATTGTTTTCTTGGATAAATCGTTCGGCTAAGCCAAGTCCGATACCGCTTGCACCTCCAGTGATTAAGATTTTATTGTTTGTGATTTTCATCTTTTTATAATTTACAAGATTTATGTATGATGTCGTTTTACAACAACCGCTAATACTTTGCCGTTTTACGAATTGAAGAAATAGATGCACAATAATACAGCTTATTACTGATGCTAAAAAGCACCCCTCAGTACAAGACATAAAAAAACGACAACGCTGTTGTCGTTCGTTTGTTTTATATAAGCGTTTAAGAATCATGAACACTATGTGCCAGTTGGTGACATATTTTCATCATTTGTCAGGATACATTTGTTTGATATGCTTTATATGGTTGGTTATCATTTTTTGTAGCGTATCAATATTTATGTCGTCCAGTTTTTTTACATAAATACATCCTTTTTCAGTTTTATGTTTACCAAATTTTTCAAGCAACTCTGCTCTTTGCTCAAAACTGCCTGATAAATAAAATGTCAATGCAGCCGCTCTTGGCGAAAATCCAACGAGTGGACTGTCGCCTTCGTGTCCGCTATCATATTTGTAATGGTAGCTGCCAAATCCAACAATACTTGGACCCCACATTTTGGGTTCAAGTCCTGTTTGTTTTTTAATTATCTCAATAAGAGCAAAACTGTCTTTTCGTTTTACCTCGTCTTTGACAGCGTCAATAAACTCACTAACGCTGACTGAAGTTTCTGCGGTCTTATTTTTTGCCATTGTTTGTTATCATTAATTTTTATTAAAAATCGAAAAGAAAAATAAAGGACTTGATTTAGTTTCAAATTCAATTGGGTATTTGTCACCTTTTAGGTTGTAGCAAATAGTCAGTTGTCCATTTTCAATTTTATAAATGGCTGCAAAGTGTTTGTCTTTATTTACACTTTCTTTTCCATAAATATCCATTTGTCCATTTTTATACACTAAAGTGCCCTTGTCAATGCTTTCGGCAGAAAATGTATAATTGGTATCATTAATGATTTACTGATGTTACGCAAGCGGCAAAATACTCACTGTTTCTCGCTTCGCTCGAAAGGCAGGCTTTGAATTACTTTTTTTAGACCGAAGTTAATTTTTCTTGTACGCTTTTTTTGCGAAGCAAAAAACAGTGCGAAATCTGTTTAGTGCGTAACATCAATGATTAATTTTTGTGTTTGATATACAACAATCGGTAATTCCTTCCCACCCATTTCTTGTTTAATGGGTGTCCAAGTTCCGTTTAGACCATTCGTATCAGTTGAAGATTATTTTGTCGTGGCACAACCCAAGCTCAAAACTACACATGTTAAGATAAATAGGTGTTTCATATTTTGTCTTTTTTTGCGTACTGTGTATTTTAGTATTGTCGCTGATACAATGGTTCGTGAATAAAAAGTTTTGAGAGAAGAAAAGCGTGTAATTTTGGGTTACCACACCATAAAATCACACGCGATGCAAGTAACGAAAAATGCCCTTTGTGCAAAAGTGAGCGCAAAAGTAAGTGCAATTAGGGTAATAGGTAAAATTCGCCAAAGAATTTTATTGGAACTGTTTCCATTATTTTTGACGCTACCGCGTCGAATCAATTTTACCCAAATTGAATTTTTGTGCCGTGATGCTAGACAATTTACTGGACTTATGCATTGCCAAAGTACGGATGAAACTAAATTGCTCAATCATATTAACCTCTCTTTGACCACTATTTCAGTCGCTAAAGTGGCACATTGGGAACAAGGCAAACCCTTTTCTATGCAAGAAATTAAAAGCTATTATCATAATCTTAAAATGGTCAAATTATTTTCAGAAGCCTTGGGACTCGATACCAACTCTATCAAAAATAATCCTAAAATCATAAGTATTTTAGAATCAAATAATTATGACGCTATCGCGGCTTGATATTTTTTACGAATCATTGTAAATAATGCCGCTTAAAAAGCATTTAACGTATCCCGATTTTTCATGTAAGAAGAGTCGGGATACTTTTTTTTGTCCTAAATGTCTAACTTGCCCTTAATTTTCAACTAAACAAAATCGTCAAAATGAAAAACGTTTTTTTCTTTCTTCTGCTCTGTATCGGCTGCACAAGCACAGCCAAAAAAGATACGAGCAACCAACCCATTGTTTTTGTCGGCACATATACCCAAAATTTAGGCTTTGTTGATGGCAAAGCATCTGGCATTTATACCTGTCGTTTGGATATGGCAACAGGTAAATTGACTGTTATAGACTCAATCGGCGGCATCGCTAATCCTTCTTTTTTAACCGTTTCGCCTGATAAAAAATATCTTTATGCAGTCGCTGAAAATGGTGGCAAGCCCGAAGAACCGTTTGGCAGTGTCGTTTCATTCAAAATTACTGAGGGGGGTAAATTATTCAAAATCAATGAAGTATCGAGTTACGGGGCAGCACCCTGTCATGTTTCGACCGACCAATCGGGCAAATGTGTTTATGTTTCCAATTATTCAACAGGCAACGTTGTAAGCTATCAAGTGAAGCCTGACGGTGGTTTGACAGACTCAATTGCAACGCATCAACATGTAGGCGAAAAAAACGCATGGGCGCATCAATTTATGCAATCGCCTGATGGCAAATACCTTCTGTCATGCGACAAAGGTGCAGATAAAATATACGTTTATAATTATGATAAAACTGCAAAAATAGCCCCCCTCAGTAATGCGACGATAGATATGACAAAAGGTGCAGGCCCACGTCATTTGGCATTTAACCCGATGAATCCCAATCTTTTATATGTCATAAATGAAGTGAATAATACAATAAGTTCAGTTACTTTTGGAGAAAAAAGTACCATAAATGAAACGGTTTCTACTTTACCCACCGATTTTACTGGGCAAAATACAACAGCAGAAATAGCGGTTCATCCTAAAGGAAAGTTTGTTTATGGGTCGAATAGAGGACATAATTCGATTGTTAGTTATCAAATAAATGAAACGACTGGTAAACTGACCTTACTTGAACATACACCCACACAAGGTTTAGCACCGCGCAATTTTATGATTGTGTCCGATGGCTCCTTGCTGTTAGTCGCCAACCAAAATTCAAATAATGTTGTCGCTTTTTTTATTGACCCAATAACAGGTAAACTGAAACCGACGGGGGCTAAAAGCAGCATATTCACGCCTGTTTGCCTACAAATGCTTTAATTTTCATACAAAAATGACGATGTGAAAGCAAATCACATCGTCATTTTTGGTTTCATACTGAGGGGGGTCAATACTGCCAAATGAAAACTGCTGTTGTATCACCCAAATCAAATTCGACTTGACAAGCTGGATTCGAAGAACAGCGGCACCATTTACAAACGGTGTCACAAGAAACATTTAACATATACTTCGGCGCATCAAAAGCAGACCCTTTGTCAAACAGAAAATAATATTCTTTGTCCTTCATATATCGTTTCACACTGGTGTTTGCGACATTTTCAGTGCGCATAGTATTCACTTTTGCTTCGATACAGGCAGATGTTTGAGGAAATGTTGGTTCATTGTTTTTGCAAGCCGTACTTATAAATAGCACAACGAGTATTGAAAGAGTAAAGGTTTTCATATAATTTTTAATTTGCTGCAAAGAACAATATAAAAACCCAAATATTTGAAAAAAAACCCAAACTTTTAGTGCAAAATTTTATAAATCAACTCTTTCAACAATTCTCCTTCTTCTACCCCATCAGCATTTACACCTTTGGCTTTCAAGTCAAATTCACGCAACAAAGCAAATACTTCTTCCAACTTGGGAGGTGGAAACTGTTTCAAAGCTGCCGCATAGTCCTTTAAAAACCACTCTGAACGAAGCCCCAAAGCCTTTACTTGGTCATTTGGCGATTTGTTGGTCAAAAAACCTAATTGATATATTTTTGAAAAATAATTGTATAACGTGCCTATAACCATCACAAAAGGGGCATCTTTTGGGTTTTCATGGAAATAACGAGCGATTTTATTGGCTTGCAAAATATTCCGCGAACCCAATGCTTTTTGCAATTCAAATACATTGTACTCGCGGCTGATACCGATGTATTTTTCGATGTGTTCAACTGTAATTTTCCCGCCATCTGCACTTTTGAGGTTGAGTTGCAATTTTTCAAGTTCATTAATGATTTTACCTAAGTCCATGCCCAAATACTCAACCATCAAATCCAAAGCTGGGGGTTCAATAGACATCTTATTGTCTTTCAACCAGTTACGCACAAAATCTGGCACTTGATTTTCGTACAAAGGTTTGGATTCAAACAAAACGGCGTGTTTTGTCAAGGACTTAGCAAAGGCGGAACGACCATCAATTTTCTTGTGCTTGTGGGCTATCAAAAGTATCGTACTACTGAGGGGGGCCTCGATATACTTTTGCAACTGCTGCAATGAGGACATATTTTGCGCTTCTTTGACAATCACTACTTGAATCGGCGACATCATCGGATACCGCCGTGCATTGTCCACAACGGTCATCGAATCCACATCTTTACCATACAAAACGACTTGATTGAATGACTTCGCTGCATCATCAAGTATCTCATTTTCAATGACTTCTGTAATCGCATCAATAAAATAAGGCTCTTCGCCATGAAGGAAATAAACAGGCTTATACTGCTTTTTGCGAATGGACTGGATGATTTCTTTGTATTCCAAAATTTATCAATTTTGGCGCAATTTTACGAAATACGGTTTAAAACGACTTGTTTTTTAACGTTTATTAAAATTTACCTAAAAATAATTCCTATTTTATGTGGTTACTACCCCCCCCTCAGTAATTTTGCGCTTTAAAAATTAAAAACAATGAAAAGACCACTGATTTTAGTCGTCAATGACGATGGTATTACTGCCCCTGGCATCAAGGCATTGGTTGAGGTTGCCACAACGCTCGGCGAAGTCCTTGTCGTTGCCCCCAATTCACCCCAATCGGGCATGGGTCATGCGATTACGATTCACGACCCTTTGCGTTTGAATAAAACCAAAACTTTTGGCGAACATATCGAGAG
>JAYTUR010000395.1:0-1898 GCA_043744475.1 Saprospiraceae bacterium
AACAAAACGCCAGTGACGATATAAGGCGTATAAGGGTCAAAAAATGTGAACATGTATTGCGTAAATTCAATATCCCATGACGTTTTTACAGGCTCAACATTGATTTTTTTATTGGTTGTCAGTGAAAAATGGACTTCATTTACTGAGGGGTTTTTTTGTATTTCATAAACTTCGGGCGCGTTTAAATTGCCGATTCGAGCAACTTTAAAACGATATTTTTGATTATCAACAGACTCGAATTGGATTTTGACAAAGGGCATTTGGTCGCCATTTTCGTCGTAACCTCTATCTATCCAATAGACTTTATTATTGTTTTTAACAGCACCAAAAGTGACCGTATCGAGTGTGTTTATCGCTTCCCAACGCCGATTTTTGAAAAAACCTAACGTATCTCGCACAGAAGCGAAGTCTTCAGTAGGCATTTGTGACGAAAACATGAATTTTGCGGCATTTAGATGCACAACCGAACCATCGGCTGATGCATCGAAAGACAAGTCCCAATCCCACTTTAGATTGCGGCTGATAAGGCTGTCTTGTTCTAAATTATAGAAAACTTGGTAACGATACTGAGGAGTCATCTCGATTGTACGCGTGATAACATTACCTGATTTTGTAGGCGAAACAGGGTCTTCTTCTTTGAGACATCCGACGGAGGTAGTAGTGATGAAAGCCAAAAAAAAAGCGGCAACGGTAGAAGATTCTACCAATTGCCGCCCAACCTTCAAAACACTAATACTTAAATTATGAAACGACATTCTTTATTCGCATTTAAGTATGAGTGCGGGAAGGCATCTAAAAAAAATGAACTGCGGCAAATATAAGCCTCCCCACAAAATTTTACAATTTTTTTATAGTTTTATTTCAATTTTTGTGAAAAAATTTCTACCTGTCGCCATCGCTGTTGCGTTTTCACCCGAGGCATGTGCGCCACCTGCCAATTGTGCGGCAACATTGCGGACATCAAATAGGTTTCGGCAGCCCAAAGAGACATTTATTTTATTTTTCCAAAAACGACGACTCAAACCCGCATCAGCAAGACTGTAAGCCGCAATGAAAGTAGGTGTCACAGAACCATTTTCATTTTTCACAAAACCAGGTTGTTTGCCTGAATATTTATACCAAACATTAAAATCAATATTTGATTGAGCGATATTTGTATAAGTGCCAATAACGCGACCTTCCAATGTATTGGCATTCAATTTCTTATTTTCAAATTGATTTTCACGTCTTGTCAATGCACCGCCCAAAGCGAAATAAACCTTATTTACAGTCATTTCGCCTAAGAATTGCCCACCTTTTGTCTTGAATTTATCAATATTGATATACGTAAAAGCATTTTCACCACTGCTTTGAATCGCTAATGAAATAAGGTTGCGGATGTCATTATAGAAGCCACTGACTTCAAATTTGAAGATTTTTTTCGGGTCTTTTTTACCACATTGAACGACATTCAAAACAGCATTGAAGTTGTCGCTGCTTTCAGCTTTTAAGTTTGGATTGCCTTGAATATTATGGTTAATATCAACAAAATAGAAATACAATTCTTTCAAACTTGGCGCGCGAAAGCCACGTCCCCACGATGCTCTGGCAGTCCAATTATTGCGCATTTTCCAACGGGCATGAAGGCTCGGAATCAACGGTGCATTGTAACTTGTGTTGTAACTGACGCGCAAACCTGGCCGCAAAGTGACCCCCTCAGTAATTTTCCATTCTGCTGATGCAAAAGCGGCATAATCACCAATTTGTTTGTTTACGCCTTTAATACGCAACCCATTTCCTGTTTCAACATTGATGTCAAAACCCGTTTCGTAGGACAATTTTCCGTCATTAGACTTGGCAACGGTGCCGCGTGCTGCTATGAGGTCAAATTTTGTTGTGTCTTGGTCGCCATCATTTTC
>JAYTUR010000396.1:0-1896 GCA_043744475.1 Saprospiraceae bacterium
AAGACCCCTCAGTATATTTTTGAGAAAACGCCTAAAAAGACACGATTTTGTCTAATCTATTGGTATTTGATAATCAATGTTTTGTAACTTTGAACGTCAATTATTTTACAATAATGCAATAAAAATAACTAAACATCATGGCTAAATTCACGCTTAACATCAACGGCAAGCCGACGACCCTCGAAGCCGAACCAAATATGCCTTTGCTTTGGGCATTGCGCGATATTATCGGTTTGACAGGTACAAAATTCGGCTGCGGCATGAGCCAATGCGGTGCTTGCACGGTGCATCTCAACGGGTCGCCTGTTCGCTCCTGCTCTGTACCTCTGAGCCAAATAAAAAAAGGAAAAATTACGACGATTGAAGGCATTTCAACCGACATCAACCACGTCGTTCAACAGGCATGGATTGCCGAGCAAGTGCCGCAATGTGGCTACTGCCAAAGTGGTCAAATTATGAGCGCAGTCGCTTTGTTGAAATCAAATCCAAAACCCACCGATGCCGATATTGACATTGCGATGTCGGGCAATCTTTGTCGTTGTGGCACGTATCAACGCATCAAAAAAGCGATTCATTTGGCATCTGATATGTTGAAAGAGAACGGAGGCAAAATGGAAATGCCCAAAGCAGTGAAAACAGCTACTTCTATGAAAGGGTAGGGGACTTTTAAATTAAGATTTTTGGGATTTTCTTAGGATTGTGGCGCTACAACTTTTGAAAAGTTTAAAAATCAATAAGTTATAAAATATTAAATCGTGCTTCAATTCCTTTAAACGACTACTTATTTTTCAACAAAAATACTCAAAACAGGTCAAAATACTGAGGGGGTGTTTTTCAAAATTTAAAAACAATGATACCAAATATAGATCGTCGCAGTTTTTTAAAATGGTCGGGTGCTTTAGCCATTGGCTTCACTTTGCCGAGTTTTGCCAAGGCGAATACAGTTGGCAGTACGCTGACCGATACGCTTGAGGGCGAATTAAACGCTTTTGTAGTCATTACAAAAGACAATAAAATAACGATTTTTAATCCGCGTCCCGATATGGGTCAAGGCTCGACGCAAGCGATGCCGATGCTGATTGCGGAAGAATTGGAGGTGCGCCTTGAAGATGTCCATATTGTTTCGACGACGGGATCTAAAAAGCACGGCGGACAAGGTGCGGGTGGCTCGACTTCTGTTCGTACGAAGTTTAAAACTTTGCGTGAAGCAGGGGCACAAGCCCGCGAGATGTTGACTGAAGCAGCAGCTAAACGTTGGGGTGTTTCGGTAAATGAATGTTATGCCGAAAATGGTCAAATTATTCATAAATCAAGCAAAAAAGCTTTGAATTATGGCGAATTGGTAGAAGATGCAGCGAAATTGGAAGTGCCAAAAT
Source organism: Saprospiraceae bacterium (assembly GCA_043744475.1). Taxonomy (GTDB): domain Bacteria; phylum Bacteroidota; class Bacteroidia; order Chitinophagales; family Saprospiraceae; genus JAAFJT01. The sequence continues at coordinate 1,377 of JAYTUR010000396.1, forward strand.
CGCCCAAATTGAAAGAACCAAAAGACTTTAAACTCATTGGAAAAAGTCTTCCACGCCTCGATGTACCGACGCGCGTAAACGGTACGGCGATGTATGGCATTGATGCCAAAATAGAAGGTATGCTGTACGCCGTTGTGTTGCATTCGCCGGTTATTCATGGAAAAATTATCAGCATTGACGATTCTGCAGCCTTGAAAGTGGCGGGTGTGAAGAAAATTGTAAAGATAGAACGGGCTTTGCCACATAAAACGATTGATGCTGTGGCAATTGTTGCGACCAATACATGGGCAGCAATCCAAGGGCGAAATGCCTTAAAAGTAACGTGGGACAACGGTGATTTTGATAAAGTTTCGACAGCTGAGTATTTCAAAAATATCCACAAATCCGTCAAAGATACTGAGGGGGGCTTCACGAATAAGGATGCAAAAGGCAATGTCAAAGACGCTTTGGCGAAAGCTAAAAAAGTGGTGACAGGTGAATACGAAACGCCTTTTACGGCTCATGCACCGATTGAACCTGA
>JAYTUR010000397.1:0-1894 GCA_043744475.1 Saprospiraceae bacterium
TTGAACAGTTTTTTCATTGCTCTGAATTGCAGGTTAAAACGGTTTTAAATTTTGAATGCGCAAAGATACTTTTTTGCTCTATTTTCTATCAAAATCGAATATCAAATTAACGGCTTGTTGAAAAGTTTATTTCCTGAGTCCAAACATTTTGTAAAAAAAATAGGGACAAACTGTCTAACAACTATAAACTGTCAAGAATTTTTAACTCATTTTACCCCCCCTCAGTATAAAGTGCTTCTCCAACCATGTAGATGACGATTCGATGTTTAAATGCTATCAAGAAAACTGCCAAGTTTTTACATCTTACGATATTAATCCAGATGATTCGGCTTTAAGGCAGCGGTATTGCAGTGGTATATTTGACTTCATTCATAACGAAAAAGCTGTTAATTGTTGAAACACACTTGATATTGGCTAATTTCTGTTGATGAAAAAGATAGTATGCATCCATGTCAGGTACAACAATTTTTAAAATATAGTCAAATGAACCCGAAACAACACTGCTTTCAACCACTTCAGGCAATTGATTGATGGTTTCATTGAAAATATTGAAATCATCTGCCGATTGTTTGAAAAGAGAAATATTGCAATAAACTATGAGGAACTGCCCGAGTTTTTTCTTATTCAATACCGTAACATACTTTTCAATAATGCCTTCATTTTCCATTTTTTTGATCCGTTCATGGACAGGTGTAAGCGAAATATTTACTTGCGCAGCGATTTCTTTTATCGTTAAGTGTGCATTGTTTTGCAATAACGATAAAATCATTTTGTCAATTTTATCTAAGACAATCATGTAGATAGAAAGTTTTTTTGCTTTAGTGGATTTGTAAGCGTTGTTTTAGAATAATTTTCTAATAATTTCCAAAAATTAGAAAAATTTTGTTATTATTTGTAGCAAATGTAAAATAACTTTCAGAAGCTATAGCTTTGTGCTTTCAAAAAAATATTAATTCTAACCAAGTAATAACCAATCCAAATTATGATAATTGGTGTTCCGAAAGAAATCAAATCAAGTGAAAATCGTGTGGCACTAACTCCCGCGGGCACAATGGAGTTAACGCGTCGGGGTCATACCGTTTTTGTAGAAAAACAAGCAGGCGATGGTTCAGGATTTTTTGACCCTGAATATGTTGGTGCGGGTGCTCAAATTCTCGACACAGCAGAAGCCGTATATGGGGCATCAGAGATGATTATGAAAGTCAAAGAACCCATTGCGCAAGAATATGATTTAATCAAACCACATCACCTTGTATTCACCTATTTTCATTTTGCCAGCCACAAACCGCTTACTGATGCGATGATCAATAGTGGAGCGGTTTGTCTGGCATATGAAACGGTTGAATCGCCCGATCGTTCTTTACCTCTTTTGATACCGATGAGTGAGGTTGCTGGACGTATGGCAATACAAGAAGGCGCAAAATATTTAGAAAAACCAGCCAAAGGGCGTGGTGTTTTATTGGGCGGCGTTCCAGGGGTTGAACCTGGTCGCGTTTTGGTTCTTGGTGGCGGCATCGTTGGTGCCCAAGCCGCAAAAATGGCTGCGGGTCTTGGGGCGCAAGTCATTATTATGGACATTAGCTTGCAGCGTTTGCGTTATTTGAATGATGTTATGCCTGCCAACGTCGTTACAAGATATTCAAATGAGTATAATATTCGCCAACTTATTGGTACACAAGACCTTATCATTGGTGCGGTATTGATTCCAGGTGCAAAAGCACCTCATTTGATTACCCGCGATATGTTGAAATTGATGCGCCCCGGAACTGTTTTAGTAGATGTGGCGGTTGATCAAGGTGGTTGTATTGAAACGTGTAAGCCAACAACACATGAAGATCCGACTTATATCATTGATGATGTTGTGCATTATTGCGTCGCCAATATGCCAGGTGCA
>JAYTUR010000398.1:0-1892 GCA_043744475.1 Saprospiraceae bacterium
CAGAAATAAATAAAAAAATAATTAAAAACTGATAATTTAATTAAAAATAAAGTATAAATATATACATACTTATTTAATAAAAATATAGAATTTACTTTAAGTAAGTATAAAAGTTAAATAATTAAGTATAAAAAAAGCATTTGAATTATGATAATTATATAGAGAAACATAAATTTGCCAAACTAAAACAATATCCATTACTTACGGAAAACGAACTACATTTATGAACAAAACTATTACAACCACACTCGTCTTCATGTTGCTATCTGTTGGTATTTTTGCACAAGACTCAGCAACGACAAAAAACAATTTTTTGGTACACATCACTGCCTTCAATGAAAAACGACCTGTTACGTATTTCACAAATCTCGAAAATGTCTTTATGAGCCAAGACAATAAAGAAATTTGGCACTACTATTTAGGCGGATATAAGACGTTGGAACAGGCAGATTCTGTCCGCCGAAAAGTGCTAGAGTTGGGCTATGCTTACGTATATATTATTGACGTGGAAAAAGTTCGCCGCGAATGTCTATTGAGTTGCGGTGATGACCCCTCAGTACCTGACATTATGCAGAAGCTACAGAACCTGACGCATCTGTTGTTTGATTTCGGTAAAACCAATTTAAAGCCTGATTCTAAGCTCATATTGAATCATTTGGCTTCCATTTTGATTGAAAATACCAAATATCAAGTGGAGTTTAAAGGGCATACAGACAATATTGGTACGCCCGAAATCAATCAAGAATTGTCTGAAAAACGGACTGAAAGTGTGGCTAATTACGTTCAATTAAAGGCTATTAGCACTGAACGTATCAAACAAAGCAGCTATGGTATGGAAATGCCGATTGCGAAAAATCAACGAAAAGGAAAGGATTGTCCAGAAGGTCGTCGCTTCAATCGTCGGGTTGAAATCATTATTATGGATACAGAAGGCAATGTCCTCAACGCCTTAGTTGACCCTTTGGATATTCCAAATGAGCTATTGTACGATGGACCTCGTTTGGAAAGTGTGGGTTATCAAGGCAAAAAATAAGTGTGAAGTATAAAATATGAAAAAGCGACCCCTCAGTATAGAGAGCCGCTTTTTCATATTTTATACTTCACAACTCATACTTTATCCCTTACTAGACTTTACGCGGCTTTTTTCGTCTTCTAAGCCTGTTTTGCGATTTCTTGCCCCTTGTACGTTTTTATTACCGAAGCGATAAGTGAAATTGACGCGCAATTGCTGTCCTTCCCATGTACCAGCAGCGTCCATGTGGAGTGTGCCCAATTCAGTGTAAGCACCCCATTTGGCTGTGCGGAAAACATCGCTGAAAGTGACTTTTACTTGACCGTCGCCATCCCAGAACTTTTTGCTCACGCCGACATTCATCATGCCCTGCGTTTTACTGACAAAATTACCCCAAAGACCGCCAAAGTTCATAAAACCATCTGCTTCAGCTGACCAACCTTTTCCGAGGGTGAATCCTTGCTGCATATAAAAACCACCACCGTTGGCTTTCAAATTGACGACTTTACCGTCGCCTAAGTCGGCTGTCAATATGCTGTGGTTGAACCAAGCGTTAACAAAACCATTCCACCATTTTTTGATGGGTAATGGTGAACTCAAACTGATGCCATAGTTTTCGCGATTCGCCAAATTAGCCTTTGTGATAAAGAAAGACGTGACACCATTTTTGAGGCTTTGGTCGGTATATTGCGTGAAATAGTCTCTGGTTTTAGCATAATTCAAACCTAAATTAGCAAAACCCATAAAGGTATAACCCAATTCAGCCGTATGTGTGTATTGTGGACGTAAGGTTGTGTTGCCACGCTCATAGGTCAGTTCATCTAGCCGATTTTCAAACGGGTTTAAGTCTTGATAGCTCGGGCGGTCGAGTGAATAGCGA